>CANKVQ010000075.1 GCA_947486885.1 bacterium | reverse complement strand
CAGGATTCACGCCAACACGGCTTTTTCTTTTCATAACTGTAAAAGTACCAAAACCGGTCAAAACAACAGTCTTATCGCCACGCAGCGATTTGCCAACTGTTTCGATGAAAGCTTCCAAGAAGTCTTTACAGACAGTTTTAGGTTGACGCGTAACCTTGGCCAATTGTTCGATTAACTTTGCCTTGTTCATATATCATCCTCTAATGTTTTTTTTCACAACCTTTGGCCGGCAAAACTAGTACTTACCTGATGATTAATCAGGTAAACGTTTTTGTCAAGAAATTCAGTGAAAGTTATTGAATATTTATGATTTGAAAAAGTAAATAATATATGGTGCCGAGAGCCGGACTCGAACCGGCACAGGCGTAAAGCCCGAAGGATTTTAAGTCCTTTGCGTCTACCATTTCGCCACCTCGGCACACAATACTATATGTCAAAAAGCTTGGAGGCGGCACCCGGATTTGAACCGGGGGTGAGGGATTTGCAGTCCCCTGCCTTACCACTTGGCTATGCCGCCATCAAACTTGGATATATATTAGCATGTAAATTAAGATAATTTAAGCCCCATTTTAGCAGCTAATGCTTTCGTGGTAATTATTTTAATATTTTGTGCTTGAAGTTCTTCAGGCTGTGCAATTACAGCAGTTAAATATTGCTGTTTCGCTAGACCATCAACTGGCAGGCCATGCTGCCGCCATTCTGCCATACCAGCTTCGTAAGCACAGACCTGTTTAAAACCTAGTTTTTGCAATAACTCTGCTGCATATTTGCTAGCCGTACACAAATAGTTAGAACAATAAACTATAATTTCACGATTTAGATCTAGATCTCGAGTATAATTTTCTAGCTCATCTAATGGCACATTTATAGAGCCGGGAATATGACAATCTTGATATAATTCTGGATCTAAAATATTTAAAACCAAAAGTTTATTATTATTAGAGCTATTATCCCAGCAGCCTGGTAGTAAACCCAATAATAAACTTATAAAAAATAATTTTCTTAAAATCATAAAATTACTCACTAAGTTTTATATACAAAAATTCTCTACCGCTCGCCCCTAGTAAACCCGAAGCGAAGACTGGGGCGGGTAAATTATTTTAATTAACACTCTGGAAGCAACGAGACCAGCGCACAGATTTCCAAAAATCAATAGGATGTTTTAATAAATCTAAAATCCACCAACCACTATTACTATCTAGCGAAAATATGCGATAAACAATTTTGCCATGAATAAAATGTTTCTTGAGTGGCCCCCAAGCACGTGAATCATGCGAACCTAAACGATTATCTCCCATTACCCAATACTCATCATCAGCTAATTTATGATTAAAACTGTCTTTGTATTCGCCATTTTCAGAATATAACGTATTCGGGTATTTCACCGCAACATCACCATAGTATTGAGCCATCGTTTCGCCACGCGCAACACCAGCTTTGGTCATATTATAAAATGGCTGATGATCTAATGGAAGACTTTGATCCCAGCTTTGATAATCAACAGGATGACGCGTATTTTTGCCAGCATAAGCCAACAATGGAAATTTATTTAAATACGGTTCATCCAATTTTTTAAATTCTGTTTCACCAATTTTCTTTAAATATACTACTGGACGACCGTCTTCAATTTCGCCTTTAATCTCTTCACCTGGTAAAGCAATCACACGCTTAGTCCAATTAGCAGGACCATAAATATAGTTCTGCCATAAATTAACTATTATATTATCAGAATAATCATATTTTGGGTCATTAAAGCTAATAATATCACCTCGTTTAATACTCTTAAATAACACCGTAAATTTGTCAGCAAAGAAACGTTCACCAACTAACATAGTAGTTTCCATTGAACCAGATGGCACTTGATAGAGTCCATAACCAAAAGTTCGAATCAAAAATGCAATTAGAATAATTACCGCCAGAGATTTAAACTGTTCCCAACCCCAGTGTAAATAAGATTTATGTTGCTCTGTCATGCTTTTTCCTTAATTAAATTTGTTTGAAAAAATTTACTTTAAAATATTTAACCGACGTTTAGGTAAAAATTTTAACGGATTAACCTGTTTTTTTCCATCATACACTTCAAAATGTAAATGAGAAGCATCGCCGTTACCAGAACGTACTACAAAACCAGTATTGCCAACTGTACCAATCAAATCACCTTGAGCAACTTTTTGGCCAACTTTGACTAAAATCGTATTTAAATGTGCATAACGGGTTTTAAATCTGTGATTATGTTGAATCAGAATCGTGTTGCCATAACCGGCTAAACAACAAGCTTCTTTTACTATACCATTGGCTACAGTATATATTTTAGTCCCTTTGCGTGCTGCTAAATCAATTCCATAATGAAATTTATGCCCCCGCGCACGATCATAGCGCATGCCAAAAAAAGAGCTCAACCAAAATTTATGTTTACCTAACGGCCAACTACCAAATTTAGGTGTATTACCAGTTAAATTACCAGCTAAATCACCCGATAACAGCTTCTTACGAGCTTGTAATAACTGTTTTTGTTTTAATTTAGCACGTAAGAGCTTTTTTTTTCCGCCAACTCTAGCTGCTTTAATTTTTCAGCTTGCTCAGCAATAGCATGTGTTAATTTTTGACTTAACTCTTGATACTGTATTTGTAAATTAATTAACTGCACTGTTTGAATTTTTAGTGAGCGATATCCAGCAAAAACTAACAGTACCAGCCCCGACGTAATACACGCCAACGTTAGCCGAAAAAATTTGATGAAACGTTCTGTTAACATTTTGTCAGCCCATCCACTGTCGTCCAACCAACTTGTAACCCATCTTCTGACTGCACAGCATACCAGTTTTGTTGATTTTGACCTAAAATTTTCACAAATTCAGCTAATTTTAAATGACCTACCACTGGATAATTTTCGCCCGGTCCAATTTGCAAAGCTGCATTAGACTTAGTTATAATCGCCCATTCTTGCTGCATAAAATTATATTTAAAATATAAACTTGCAGCTAAAATTAAATTTAAAAATAAAACTAATAATATGTTTTTTATTAATTTGCCCCATTT
>CANKVQ010000074.1 GCA_947486885.1 bacterium | reverse complement strand
TTTTATTAATTAAAAATCTTGGAGTTTAATACTGGAGTTTAAGCATTGGGGCTTTGAATTATATGGGCTTAGTCAAAAAAATTATTAGTTATAGCCTAATATTATTAGCCAGCTTTAGTTTTCAATTACTAGCAGCCCAAGCGGCACAGTTAAATTGTGATACAACTAATTTTAGCACCTATTTTGTGACTTTATTGCCTAACTTGGGCGTCGTCGACAAACCCACCGCTGATGCCTTACAAGCTTGTACCGAATTTGTCGAGTGCTTGCCAACTGCCGCAGCAATCATCAATGCATCGCATTTTACGGATCTAATTCAGGATTATAATAATACCGATCTTAGTTTAGCTAAAATTTGCCCAGAGTGCTTATTATTAAATGCTTTAATTGTTACTATGATAATTTACTTAAAGCAATCGCAAACGGCTGAAGCTGATGAATTTTTTCCGTGCCCTTACAATGACTTAGTTGAGAAAAATGGCGGTGCCGTACAACCATATTTTATTGCTTTTCCGTTAGCTAATTTGACACCTTTTTTAACTAATATTAGCCACAGTCCTGCGACTGTTCCCACAATTGAGCAATGTGCTTCACTTTTTTCATTTGGCAAATATTATAATAACCCCTTTGAAAACACCAAACAAGAATTGTGGCCCTATACTTCTAGCTTTATTTGCGAAAACACCATTTACTTAGGCAATCTTTATAATACATTAAATGTGATCGCACAAGCTAAGTTAACTGCTATGCATAAAATCTGTTATCTACCAGCTATCGTCACTAAATACCAAAGCCAGTCTAAAACTTTACAAGATTGTATTGCTGATGTGACACCGTATCTCATAAATGGTGTTACTCTACCACCACCTTTTCCAGCAACCGTACCCACCGGTTTCCCACCCGGCTTATCGATTAAATTCCAAAATTTAATGGCAGATCTGACAGCACTATTTAAAAATTACAATACCGCAATCGATAATTTAATTAATTGTTGTACCACTGCTGATGAACTATGTAATAAGAGCTATGGCGCAGATTACTCCACAGCAGTTTTAGGTGGCACAGATGTTAATGCCCAGCAAGCTAGAGCGCTTTTAACAGAGCTACTGGATTATAAGACTTTTACTTATACTAATGTATCTCGCCCCGCCCCCAACCCAAATTTAGATCCCTCTATGTTTGGCATCATAGCTGGCGGAGGCCCAGGTTTAGCTCCTAAAAATTTACCTTGTGGAGTAGCAGAGTGGCCCTGCATGAGTAGTCTACAACCTTATTCATGTGATCAATGTTGTTATGGCAATGTTGGTGATGGCAAAAACGTACCTGGCCCCGCTATTCTGCAACCTGCTACAGCTTGTTTATATAACAATGGAGTTTTATGGAGCCAATTAGCATTATTATTATCCGGTGCATTTCCATTAGCCGATGGCCAAAAATTTAATTCCGTCGGCGGCACTGTATTTAAATCAGCTACCGATATTATTACAACTGCTTGTGGTACCCCAGGTGATCAAAACAGTATTTGCTATCTTGATTTTTTCAAAATTATTAATCCAATAAATTCTATTTTTTTACAATTTATTCAAGATATTCAAGCTGGCAACTTATCCGATGTACAAAAAGATATACTACAAGGAGCTGATGTTAATATTGTGGTGTCACAGAATAATTTCATGACACCATTAATGTACGCTGCAAAATCAGCTGAGCCTGACAACTTACAAATTGTGCAATATTTATTATCTATTCCCAATATTAATTTATTTGCCATAGATAATAACCAACATACAGCACTTTGGTATGCGCAAAATTCTACTAATCCCCAAAAAGCAACCATTATATCCGCAATTGCTACAGCACAATTATTAACTCATACTATAAATAATAACCCTCTGACTGACATTCAAGCTGATATTGCAGCTGGAGCTGATATTAATATTGTAGACCGTAATAATTTAACGCCATTATTACATGCTGCATTAATCTATGATGCTAATAATCCTGATTCTGTTGCATTGATCAAATATTTACTATCACTTAATCCTAAAAAACCTGCTGACAGTAATCTTAATATTAATTTTCAAGACTCTAATGGCTGGACCGCTCTAATGCATGCTGTATTCGCGATGAATTTACCACTAGTAACTTACTTATTACCCGATCCCACTAAACCTATGCCCACCAAAGACACGCCCGGTTATATTAATTGGGCCTTAACAGGCACATATAAAACCGAGCAAAAAACTACTTATCAACTGGCCAAAATAGCGACCGGTGGTTATAATTCAGCAATTATTCAAGCTTTAATCAAAGCTGGTAGCCCAACGGCTTAAGTTCACAAATTAATTGTATGCTAGATTTAAATTTCAAAACTTGCATCCCACAAGCTTGCGCTGCTTGTAGATTTTTATCACGATCGTCGATTAATAAAAAATTATTTGCCGAACCTAAATTTCTAAATTTTTGTAAAAATTTATTAAAAGCTGCCTGATCAGGCTTACTTAAATAATTATCGCTAGCACCAGCCACTAGTTCCCCCGCAAATAAATTAAAAATTTCGGGATATTTCTGTTTTAAAATCGCAATCGACTGCTCACCGATATTTGAAAAAATTAATAATTTAGCGCCCTGAGAGTTTAATTTAAATAATAGTTTTACTATTTCAGGCTTAGGGACCTGGTTATTAATAATTTTAAGTGCAAACGGGATCACGCCAGCTAATTTAGGATATTTAATTTTAATATTTAAGACTGTTTGTTCGACTACAGCACCAGTAAATAGTAATTTCAGCGCCTCCCAAGCTAGCCCAGGAGTAAACGCTGCACGCAAGATTAGCAATTTATTGGGCGCCTGCCAAAAATCTTTAAAACCAGCCCAAATACTAAAAGTAAAGAGCACGCCATGTAAATCAAACACTAAAATTTTAGCCGACTGCTTTATGGGCTTAATTAACATATTTCAAATCCTACCGTCATTTTGCGTCTCAAAGTGACGGTTGCGCCGTCATTTTGCAAGATTTTTTCAGATATACCCTTTTATAATCACTTTG
>CANKVQ010000073.1 GCA_947486885.1 bacterium | reverse complement strand
TGTTTCTAAAAACGGGGTACAGAGTGGCACTAGCTCTGCAGGAGTAAACTTACTAATCCATTTATGATTTACCCATTCTAATTTTTTTACATCGTACTTAATTTGACCAGCGCTATGAATATGTTCGAAATCTAGCGCCTGGCTTAACTCTGTTAACGACAAAATCTCTTCGGTGAAAGTGGCACCAATAATTCCCAAATAATTATTAATCGCTTCTGGTAAATAGCCTGCTTTTTGCAAATCACCGAGTGAGAAGCCAAAATCACGTTTAGATAGTTTTTTACCGTCAAGATTACAAATTAAGGGTAAATGCCAAAAAGTTGGCACCGGTTTTTCCAGCGCCTGATAGAGTAAAATCTGATTTACAGTGTTAGTTAAGTGGTCATCGCCGCGCAAGACATGCGAAATGCGCATTAGAATATCGTCAACCAAATTAGCAAAAATAAAAGTAAAACTTTGATCTTGGCGTGTAATCGGAAAATCTGAGAAATTTTTTAGGTCAAACTCTAGCTCGCCTTTAGCTAAATCATAAAATTTAGCTTGTTGACTTTGGTCGACAGCAAAGCGCCAGATAAATTTTTCCGCTTGATTTAATTTAATTTGAATTTGGTCAGCTGTAAGTAAAGCACAAGTGCGGTCGTAACGGGGAGCAATATGCATCGCGATCTGTAATTCACGCTTACGTTCTAGTTCTAAATTAGAACAGAAGCAACGATAGACTAATTTTTTTTGAATTAACTGATCTAGTGCAGTTTGGTAATAACTAGCACGTTGTGATTGAAAATAAGGTCCTTCGTGAAATTTTAAGTTTAGCCAAGCTAAGTCAGCGAGAATTTGCTTAGCTCCAATATCAAAATTGCGTTCAGCATCAGTGTCTTCGATACGTAAAATAAAGCTGCCCTGATATTTTAAAGCAAATAAATAGTTTAATACTGCGGTTCTAACGTTGCCCAGATGCATAAGGCCGGTTGGTGAAGGAGCAAAGCGGACTCTGACTTCATTAAAATTTGAATTTACGTTAGGTTGACTGAAATTGTGATCTAATTTTGAGTTTAATTTTTTGGTGGACACAGGATCTTCGAATATTACTAAAGTTTAAATTATATTTAAATTATAATTGATTTTAATCTTGATTTCGATTAAGTCTAGAGTCCCAAAAGCTAATTTCAAATAAAAGAGGAGTGTTTTTAGCGATGAAGCGGTGTGTAAAAATTGTCATGAACTTCGATGCAAGTCATGATATTTTACGAAATTTTATTCAAAAAAAGGCAGCCGGAGCACAAATTGAAGGTTCGGTGCAGGCGCTGGAAAATAACAAAATTAGAATTATTGCGTGTGGTGATAGCGCAACTTTAGATAGCTTTATTGATGAATTATATCGGGGGTATAAAAAAGCTTATCCCCAAGGCGTGACGGTTGAGCCATTTTTAACTACGGCAGATTATCGAGGTGTTTTTCGAATTATTGAATGATTAGTTGTTTAATTTTCTAGGTTTCGTTTTGGTTCAGTTTTTACTTTTAGCTTAGAAAGTATTATAGTAGTTTTTATTATAAAAATATTAGTAAAATCACGATAAAAATTATTATAAATGGGGATCTTCAATGTCAGATCATGCTAAATGTGCTGGACAAGAAAGTAAAGCTTGCAGGCCAACTATTTTTGACGAATTGGTTTGTCATTTTCCGTATGCCGTATTTTCTGTAGCGTTAAGCTTAATTATTTTAAGCTTTGTAACTTTTTTTGGAATTGATAAGCAGCCAGAATTAGTACATGGACTTTGGCTACAGTTATTTCATAATTTTCATTTTATTCATATTGTTTTTGCGACAGTGGGTTGTTTATTAACTTATATGCGTTTTTCGAAAAATATTCTCAAGGGTATTATAGTTAGTATTTTATCAGCTACAGTGTTTTGTATACTTTCAGATATTGCGATGCCGTATGTTGGGGCTAGATTGTTGGGTGTAAATATGCATTTGCATATTTGTTTTATTTCAGAATTGCACAATATATTGCCATTTTTATTCGTGGGAATTTTAACCGGTTTAGCCATGATGCGCCACCACAGTGAAGCTGGTAAAGAGATGGGTTTATGGTCCCATTTTGCGCATATTTTAATTAGTTCGTTAGCGGCTAGTTTTTATTTAGTATCGCATGGCTTTGTAAATTGGGCGGCTTCCATTGGAATGGTCTTTATAGTTTTAATTGGTGCGATTGTGGTACCATGTACATTGTCAGATGTGGTTGTACCAATATTTTTTGCAGAAAATAAAAATAAATAAAATAAATTTAAGAAAAAAATAAATGAACGGTATCAGATTAGTTAATATTGATAAGAAACTTAGTGGTACGCAGATTCTGCAGGAATTTAATTTAAATATTCCAGGCGGTAGTTTTTTTGCGCTATTAGGTCCTAGTGGTTGCGGTAAAACGACACTATTACGCTTAATAGCTGGTTTTGAACAAGTAGATGCAGGCAAGATTTTTCTCGGCACTGAAGATATTACTAATACGCCAATTAATCAGCGTAAAATTAATACCGTTTTTCAAAACTATGCTTTATTTCCCCATTTAAACGTTTTTGATAATATTGCTTATGGTTTGCGTTTAAAAAATATTAGCCCAGAAAATATTAAATTAAAAGTTGCACAAGTGCTTACAGCTGTCCATATGGAACAGTTTGCGGATCGCGATATTACAGCTTTATCTGGCGGTCAACAGCAACGTGTAGCGTTAGCGCGAGCAATTGTAAATGAGCCAGCTGTTTTATTGTTAGATGAACCATTAGCGGCTTTAGATTTACAGTTACGTGAAAAAATGTTGGTCGAATTAATCGAGCTACAGTCGCAGTTAAAAACCACTTTTATTTATGTGACACATGATCAAACTGAGGCGTTAGCGGTAGCTGATTATATGGTGATCATGGGCCCGCATGGTATTATTGAACAAGTGGGTGCGCCCAAAGATATTTATGAATTCCCGGCGACCAGTTTTGTGGCTAATTTTGTTGGTTCTTCGAATATATTTCGCGGGACACTCTTAGCTAGCGAGCTAGAGGGACAATGGGAGTT
>CANKVQ010000072.1 GCA_947486885.1 bacterium | reverse complement strand
CCAGCAAAATCAGCTTGGTAAGTCAAAGTCTCAAAAGCATCTTTAGCATCGCAAACAACTGCATTATCAGCATTGTTTTTACTACTTAATTGTTGATCGTGTTCAATTAAACGATAATTATATGGCGTCTTGGTTTCGAGGGCTAATAAAAAACAACGATCTTCGCGCGCTTGCGATTTAATTATATCCAACCAAACTGCTTGATCTGCCTGACCATTGATATCATGTTTTAGTTCTGCAGATTCTAATGAAGCACCATCAGTTGAGAAAACATAACGAGCAAAGTCAGTTTCAATAGCAGTTTTAACTGTTGGAACAACTACTTCATCATCTATAAAATCTACTTCAAACTTCAATTGTCGATGCACATCTTTCATAAAATCTTGATCGTCTGTCGTAGGTGCGATATGATCAGTACCAGATTGAATACGCGTATCGTCAGTATTATTTTGATTAGTATTAAAAAATTGTCTTAACAATAAGACCGTACTGATAGATAATAATAAGGGAATTAACCAATTCCTGAAATTCATAGTATTTAAACCTTTAACTTACAGTGCCACGTTATTAATTTGTTTAAAAAAGTAACAAATTTAGTATCTTGTGGTATTGATATTATAAAATAGACATACAATAATATAGTATAACTGATAATCTAAAAAATTGGATCGAAAACCACAAACTAAAGGAGATATTTTTATGAGAATGGAAAAACGTAAGTTTAGAATTGGTGAATTAGCCGGTAAAATTGGCGTTGAACAGTTTGTAATCCGCTTCTGGGAAAAAGAATTTGGCATCAAACCAGCCCGCTCTCAAGGTGGACAACGCTTCTACCAAGAAAAAGAATTAAAACGTTTTGAACAAATCAAAGATCTGTTATATCGTAAAAAATTTACGATTGCTGGTGCAAAATTAGAGTTAAAGAAAAGACGCGATAACGATGAATTTATCATTCCGTCTAAGACTACTACATTTGAATCAGAAATTAATAAATTGGCCAAAACTACGGATACTAAAGAAATATTAGAGCAATTTATTGAACTAAAAGACAAACTTGCTAAATTAAAAGAGTTATTATAAAAGCCAAAATATAAAATCAAGTTGATTACTTGTATTAATTTTTTAGTTTTGTAATTTACTGGTTTAAAAATTTATTAGTTATTGAAAGTTGCGATCATGTATCTTAAAAAGGCACACATTCATTTTATGGGTATCGGTGGCATTGGTATGAGTGGAATCGCTAAGATTCTTAAATATCAAGGCTATAAGATCTCTGGTTGCGACTTAAGCTCAGATCAGCAAAGCGTACAAGAATTAGTTAATATTGGCTGCCAAATTGGCCAACAACACAATTCTGTAATTTGTACTGATAAAAGCATTGATATTCTAGTCTATTCTTCAGCCATTAAATCTAATAATCCTGAAATTTTAGCTGCACAAGCACGCAACATTCCAATTATACCGCGGGCAGTCATGCTAGCTGAGTTAATGCGCACTAAGTATGGCATCTCAATCACAGGAGCACATGGTAAAACTACCACAACTTCTATGGTGTCACAGATTCTCATCGAAGCTGGCATGAACCCAACGGTTATTATTGGCGGTCATTTAAAAAGTATCTCGACTAATGCACAACTAGGCGCTGGTGATTTTCTAGTCGCCGAAGCTGATGAAAGCGATCGCTCACTTTTACATTTACAAAGTACTATTGCAGTTGTAACTAATATCGATCTTGAACATTTAGAGACTTATAAAGACCTAGACGATATCAAAAATACTTTTAAACAATTTTTAAATAATCTGCCATTCTATGGCAAAGCAATTGTTTGTATCGATGACGAAAACATCCGCTCGATCTTACCGCTGCCGCTAGTACGTACAATTCGTTATGGCACTACTCCTGACGCTGATATTTACGCTACTGACATCAAACTGGAAGCAGCACATTCAACCTGTATTGTTTGGCAACGGGACATAAAATTAGGAAATATAAAACTGGGTGAACTACAGGTTAACATGCCCGGTAGACACAATATTCTAAACGCTCTAGCTGCTGTAACCGTTGCACTAGATCTCGATATTAAATTTAATATAATTGCTAACGCTTTGAAAAATTTTAAGGGTATCCAGCGTAGATTCTCTTATCACGGCAACTTTAAAGGGGCCGAAGTTTTTGACGATTATGGACATCACCCCAATGAAATTATGAACACTTTATTAGTAGCTCGTAAACGCACTAAAAATAAGCTACACGTAATATTTCAGCCGCATAGATACACTAGAACAGATAAGCTTTGGCAACAATTTATCGACACATTTGTGAATTACCCGGTAGATAATTTAATTATTACCGATATTTATCCTGCCAGTGAAGCGCCGATTCCCAATGTCACCGGCGCTCGATTAGTTTCTGAACTGCAAATTGCTAACCCTAAATTACAGGTTACTTATTTACCAATCGATCAAGATTTTGACACGATTATTAACCAACTCAAAGATCAAGTCGCCCCCGATGATTTAATTTTACTACTCGGTGCCGGCCAGGTTAACAAAATCGCCAAAATCCTGACTTAAGTTAAAACTAATCTTAAATTATAAATAAAAAAACATTAATTTTAACCTGAAAACCGCAAAACTCTTGTTTATAGGCCCTAATCTCTATTAATCTATAAATTGTTAGTAATCTTTGAACTAATAAAAATGGGGGCTATAATCCATGAGCATAGATTCAGGATTACAGATAGCCAATAAAAATTTAGGACCAGTAACTGAGGAGAGTAATAATAATAATATTTTTAAGCGCATAATCTTAGTTTTATTAGTCGGTGTATTATTAGCTACTGAACAAACGGCTGAAAGCTTTAGCGCAGGTGCCGCAGTGGGTGGCGTACTCGGTGGTTTTGCAGCTTTTATGGTACTAGCCCATTTTATACACCAACGGCATGACAGAGCGCGTGGTGAACATGATTTAGATATCGATACGACCTATGGTCCGGCCGCTAAACGATATATGCGCGATAAAGTTGCTGCACAGCGAGAACTGGAACACCGCAATAAACATAGTAAACATCACAGAGAACAACATGCGCATAGAAATAAACGCTTAGAGCGGAAAAATCGAGCTTATTTAGAATAAAAATAAAAGATAAAGATATAATTAAAAGCGGAGGTAATCAAATGTCT
>CANKVQ010000071.1 GCA_947486885.1 bacterium | reverse complement strand
TCCCAAAATCTAATCACACAATGGTGTGTTATAATGCCTATAGTAGTGATGGATTGAAAACGTGTCTGGCTAAAATTTTGAAAGATTATATGGCAACTCGCAGCAACACAGAGCCGCTAGAACGATCTGTATTCAAGAAAACAATACAAGATCTAGAACAAGCGGGTAAAGATTGTGTTAAAAAAAGAGAGTTTAGATATAATCCTAAATCACACGGCCATCAAAAAGGTGATCACAAAGGTGCTAGTGTCAGAAGAAGTGGTCGCCTAAAGCAATAACCTATCTAAATTTGCGTAGTGCTAAAATAACGAGCAGAAAATATTTATTATACGCAATGGGATAGCACATATTAAACTTGATGGTATAATTACCAACCATAATAATTAAATTAAATAAGTGTTAAATTAAATTTACAACAAGTTTTGCGGGGCAAAATTATGCACAAGAAGTTATTATTTTTGAGCTTAGTGTTATTGGTTGGTAATTTAAAGTGTGCTGAAGTTGCAGACGCTGCACCAGCTGCAGCACCAGCAGCAACTGGTCGAAAAAATTGTTGTAAAATGGGAGATGGTGCACAACTTGTGACAGTTGTGATTTTAACCACAGTAGCATTTTCTGTAAAAGATTACGATTGGTTTGGTAATTCTGAAAAATTTAAGGCATATCCGGATTATCGTCCTGATTTACATCCTGAGCATGGTGATACGTGTAGGATTATTCCAAAATCTAATCGTACAATGGTGTGTTATAATGTTCCGGAAAGCACCGGTGATTATAATTGCTGTGAGTATATGTTTAAATCTCATTTTCTTCGGTCACTTAAAACCGATGGCCAACGGTTTTGGCTAGATCCAGTTGCGACTAAGAAACAGATACCAGATTTACTTAGAGATTTTTTGGATTGCACCAAGCAAAGAGAGTTCAGATATAAACCCACCACATCACACGGCCATCAAAAAGGTGGCTATCGTAGAAAGGGTGATGCACGGTAAGCAATAATTTATCTAGTTTATAATCTATCTAGCTCTGTGCCGTGTTGATTTAGAACTATATTTCGAAACAAATCTAGGTTGATGATCTTGATCTTGGTAATTTTTTTTAACTGGCTTCGCAGCTAGGGTTGGCAGTACGTGCAATTTGCTGCAATGATCAGCTCTCGAGCTACATTCTACTCTACGACGCCTAGACCGAATCTTATACTCTTTAGATTCTATTAAAGCGTCCCTAAATACTCTTGTTAAATTTTTGGGCATACATTTAATCTCAAGCTTGATTGGTCCAACACCATCAGCACTATCAACCGCACATAAAACATGGGCCATAGTTAATATGGTAATTAGCAATATTTTATTCAACATCTTGATTATACCTCATTGAAGATTTCTGGATCACGGTAGCTGCTAACACGCTTCATCCAGCCATGTAAATATTTAGTAGTAGTAGTATATTGGGGTGCTGAGTTACGAATCAGGCGCAACAAAATTTGCGCTGCAGAAACCGTAAATGCTGCGCGAACATTATCAGCGTCTAGATCAGCCGGCATATCTAATAACACATGCTTTAGTCCCCAGCCCTCCGCATTTTTAGTTTCATTGGGATTGAGACCAGGACCCTTAAAATTGCAATAATCTACTAACACATAAACACCTTGTGGTGAATTGCGCAGTAATTGCACATTGCGCTCAACTTGTGCTTTTTTAGTATCCGGCACGGCAGCAATAATATCTGCACACTGTTGATCAAATTGCTCAATAATAAAATTTGTTTGTAGACCAATAGTATCTATCAACAGTTGTTGTAACTCCTGTAGCCGCAGCTTATCTGCCAAAAATTCTGCCTGTGAGCGCCAAGGCGCGCCAGTTGGCAATGCTTGTTCTAGCCAAGTCGGCAATTTAACGCCATGCGCTTGTAGATAGCGGCACATCATCAATGGCTACTTGAGCTGAATATCTTATTACTAAGCATAATATAAACCTAAACTAAAAAGCAATAGATGCTTTATTTTAAATAGCAATTTAGCACTAAAAATAGTTCTATAATTTAATTTTTAAGTGTTTCAATTTGTTCAATACTTAAATCAGTTAGTTCAGCGATAACGGCAATATCGGCGCCAGTTTTAAGCATTTTTTGGGCTATTTCAATTGCTTTTTCAACTTTGCCTGCTTGCTTGCCCTCTTGTCTACCCTCTTGTCTACCATCCTCAATAGCAGTTTCAATTTGGCTGACTTGGGAGCGTAAAGCATCTAAATATTTTTCATACTGCAGCATTTCTTGATTAGACCAATTACTTTGGGCCAACAGATCAAAAGCGTCTGTAAAATTAGGTTGTTGTAAAGCGGTTGGAATTTTGGGTAATAAATCGGCGTTTTTTAGAAAAAAGATCCATTTGTCTAAAATGTTATTAAGCTGAGTTTCAGTTTTATTAAATTTATTTAATTCAATAAAGTGAAACTCTAAATGCTTAAGTGATTGGGTATGAGTTTTTTTATTTAAAATTAAATGATGGGTTAGATAGTCTGATTCTTCAAATAGCTTAAAATCTAAAATACCTATGAAATATACAGGCACCAATTCATCATAGCTGCTTCTGGGAGCTAATTGTTTGCTAAGGGTCAGAGCGCTATAATATTGTGCGCGAGCAGCATAATCTTTTTCTCTTACAACTTGCATCTCAACTATGTACTTATGACCATTTTGATCAGTACAGCGTACATCTACGATCGAATATTTGATGGATATATTATCTGGTACATTAGCGGGATCGTTAATTACAACATCAATAATTTGGGTTGTCTCAGAGCGCTCTAAAACACTATTTAAAAAGCTAATTACGATATTTTTATGCGCCATATTGCCAAATAGTTTTTTAAAAGCTACGTCACTTTTGGGGTCCAAATAGATCATATTTTGCTCCTATAAATTTTATAATTTAAATTTTTATGGTTCGATATTTTTCTCGCTAAAGCTTCGAAAACACTTCCAGCCGTCGCACTAGTGCTATGGCGGACAGGCACCACGAACGTGTCGAGAAGAATATCATATTTTTAGATTACCAGTTTTTAGATTACCAGAATTTTAGTAATTAGATTAATTTATAGTCTAGATTAGCTTTTGGTGATTAATTTGGGTAACTTTAGGCGATTAACTGTTGCGGGAAAGTAGTTAGTAAATATTTAGGTTAATCAGCTATGCGTAAAAAATTAGGTACGGTAATCTCGGGAGCTTTGTCTGAGGGATTTAGTGTACGACTAGATCGACAGGTGCAATTGGAAAAAATTAAAACCGGGCACTTTGTAGTCTTAGCTGGCACGAATTACAGATTTTTTTCGTTAGTTACAGATTTAAAATTAGAAGTAGCTAATCCAGAAATTA
>CANKVQ010000070.1 GCA_947486885.1 bacterium | reverse complement strand
ATTCTCAGGTATCACTGATAATTCGTATAAGCTTATGTGCTGATATTTCATCTTGCTCTAGAGTAGCTAAAATTAACTCTGACAGTGCAAAATCTTTATACTCATCTTGGAATTTTTCAAGCTCATCAAAGTTCAATGACTCGATAAATTTATCACTGGTAGATTTTATTTTTCGTTGCATAATATAGCTTTGCAAGTTTAAATATCAATACACTAAATTGTCCCACAGCCGCAAGGCAAGATCAATATTAAACATGGACGGAACACAAAATTTAACAAAGATAGAACAAGCTGGGAAAAGGACTATCGAAAAATGGATAAAATAGTTAATAAATTTTGTTGCTTATCAATGTTAGATGCAATTGAACAACCCGATGATTCACCGCTTGTATATAGTGCTGACACAAGAAGTTATACGATTTCTGCTCCAAGGGCATTAATGAAGAAAGATATGGTATGGTTAGGATATTGTGTAGAATTTTGTCCTTTTTGCGGTGCCAAATTACCAAAAGATCTGGCTGATGAACGTTTCGAAATACTTGAAACAGAATATGGCATTGACGATCCCTATGATGCAAAACAAAAAAAGTTAATACCTAAAGAATTTAAGACCGATGAATGGTGGAAAAAGCGCGCATTGTAAAAATCTATTATATCTCAGATTGGATATGCTTTTAAGACAGCTTTTAAAGCTCCTTCCATAGTGCCATCCAGGTGCTCATCACCAGAAAAAAAATCGCTAATATTATATTTTTCAATACCCCATTTGAAAATCGCAAAGTTTATTTAGCCGATGGAGTGAATTTGTTAGCCATTTGAGTAGATCCTGTAGTTATAGAATTACTGTGGAAAATCATATGGGCAGGTGTATAAAGATCATTGGACTGAACAATTTGCGCAGGAATGTATGAGTGGGTTTTATCATTTTTGATGCAAATTGTAGAGGGTGATTATATAATTGATATTAACAAGCAAGAAAAGCAAATTGTTAATGTTACAAGAATATTTGTTTATAAGTATGTATAATTTGTGTTGATAAATCAAAAGCTAGAAGGTTCTAATGGTACAATTAGCTACACTCATTAATTTAACGCAACAATTTATCACCGAGCGAAATTGGTGGCAGTTTCATAACCCCAAGAACGATGCCTATAATGTTCTAATTGAAGCCAGTGAGTTAGCCGAACTATTGATTCAGCCTGAATTAACTGCGGCACAGCACCAAGCTTGTGCAGAAGAGTTGGCTGATGTATTAAGTGCAATATTTAGTTTTAGTGTGGTATCGCAGTTGAATTTAGTAGCGCAGTTGGAGCAGCAACTTAATACTAGAAGTAACGCATCTTACTCACAACTTAGTTATACTGAGCTAAAAACTTTGGTCGTAAATCAATCAGCACTATTGGGATTAGCACAGCTAGCAACGCCCACTCAAGTTGGGTTGTCATTGATTTTTCAAGCGGGGCGCCTAGCTGATTTGTTTAATTGGCAAAATGCGGCCTCGTCGGTAGCACGGGCCCAGGCCCAAATGACAGTGCTTAGTCACCGGACTGTACAAATTGTAGTACATCTAGTATGGCTAGCCTACTTATTAAAAATTGATTTGTCAGTTGAGTTTCAACAGAAAATGGCAAAAAATTTTCGTAAGTTTCCGGTAGCACAAGCGCAAGGAGATAATTGGCTTGCGATTAAAGATGGCTTGCGACAATAAGTTCGCATAATTTTAAATTCAGTATCTAAAATTGAGACTCATGTTGAAGGCTATGAATATGCAATCACGTTATGCCATCATCGATTTAGATGCAATTACTCACAATTTTAATTTAGTTAAAAATAAAGTTGGCAACTAGCTAATTATTTTTAAATTTAAAACCTGATATTCATGTGTCAATTCAAAATTACCAGCAGTCTTAGCAAAATTTAAACCTAGTAAAATAATGGGTTTATTTTGGTCTACAAATGGTTCGTAATAACGTTTATCGATAATTTGATTTAAAGCAGTTTGTGCTGACTCGTTAAATTTAATTTCAACGATATATAATACTTTAGGCAAGTCCATGACTAGGTCTACACGACCATGACTAGTGTTATACTCAGACTGGGTTTTAATATTGGCAGTAGTGCAAATCATTTGAAGCAAGCTATGATAAAAACTTTCTAGTTTTACATGTAGTGGGTATGGCACTTTAGCAAATAGTGTACGTAATAGTATCAAGGCGTCATCGATATCACTATTATTCCAAGCTGTTCGAAGTCGTAAAGCAGTACTGCTAATGTTACCAACAGTAGTTTCCATGAACACTGCCAATAGATATTGCTGTGCGGCTATACGCACTTCATGATTCGGGTAACCTAATTTATATATATTATGCTCTGCATCATGGCTGGTAATAGTTAGATAACCAGTTTGAAACATCAATGTTGGTAGTGATACTGTACCTATATCAAACGCACCTAAATCACTATTGGTAACTTCAAATTCTTCTGGTTTCAGTAACTGGTATTCTGAAGCACGATACTCTTTTTTTAATTCAGCCACTAAGAATGTAGGCGTACCAGATTGTATCCAAAAATTTTGTAGCTGATTTTCTTCAATGGCATTAGTAATAGAAAATGGATTATAAACAGTTGCTAAAGTTGCGCTAAAACGGTAGCCATTATACCAATCTCGTAGCTGTTCTCGTATTGTAGCTACACTACTATTAGTAGTTTTTTGAGCCCAACTAGCTAGATACGGTGCAAAATAATGATCGATTTCAGCATCGGTATAGCCACAAACAGTAGCATATTCTGAATTCAGAGTTAATATCTTTAGATTATTTAAGCCTGAAAATAAGCCAGCCTTAGAAAATGAAGTCACACCCGTAATAAAAATAAAGTTAATTAAGCGACCCAATCCCTTAATTGTTCTAAAAATAAATTGTAGTCCATCTCTAATCTCAGTTGCACGTTTAGGATCATCTATAGCATGCAAAATGGGGCTATCATATTCATCGATTAAAATTGCTACACGGCCAAATTTCGCATGCAAAGCTTGTGCTACTTGTTGTAATGCTAACGATGGATTAGAAAAGTTAAGTGTAATCTTTAGTTCGTGTTGATCAATAATGTTAGTTAGAACTGTACAGATACCAATTTTCAAACTAAGCCCGTCTTCAATACCTAGCATAGACAAATCAAGTTTGATGACGCCGTGTGGTTGCCAATCATAATCACTATTGCCCAACGCCAAGTCTGTAAAGAGTGTTTTGTTGCCAACTAAAGCTTCATATAAAGTTGATAATAGCAACGATTTGCCAAAACGGCGTGGTCTAGCTAAAAAATAATATTGATTGCCAGAAGTTAACATTTGATAAATATAGCTAGTTTTATCGATATACAAATAATTTGCCGTACGTAAAAAATAAAAATCACTTTGGGAAATTGGTAATTTTT
>CANKVQ010000069.1 GCA_947486885.1 bacterium | reverse complement strand
ATACTTACAACCTCTAATTTATAAATATTATAAAACTCTTCAGCTTCGGTTAATGCCGTACCCGTCATACAAGCTAATTTTTTATATAATCTGAAAAGATTTTGCAGAGTAATTGAAGCCAATGTTTGTGATTCTCGTTCGATTTCGACGCCTTCTTTAGCTTCTAAAGCTTGATGTAAACCATCGCTATAGCGCCGACCAGGTAAAACTCGACCAGTAAATTCATCTACAATTAAAACTTCACCATCAATTACCATATATTCTACATCGCGATGAAATAACGCATAAGCTTTTAGTGCTTGCGTAATATGATGCAAAAGAGTTAAATTTTCAAGCGAATAAAGATTATCAACGCCTAAAGATTTTTCGACTTTATCGTTACCTTCTTCAGTTAATTGAACAGAGCGCGCTTTTTCATCAACTTCATAGTCGATCTCTTTTTTTAATTTTTTTACGATAGCATCAGCTTTGACATAAAGATCACTACTTTCATCTGCTGAACCAGAAATAATTAAAGGGGTTCGTGCCTCATCAATTAAAATAGAATCAACTTCATCCACAATTGCAAAAGTTAAATCTCGCTGCACATAATCTTCTAATCTAAATTTCATATTGTCGCGTAAATAATCAAAACCTAGCTCATTATTAGTTGCATACATAATGTCACTATTATAAACCTGTTTACGCTGCTCATCACTTAAGCCATGTTGCAAAATACCAACTGACAGACCTAAATGACTG
This sequence comes from bacterium, assembly GCA_947486885.1. Lineage (GTDB taxonomy): Bacteria > Babelota > Babeliae > Babelales > JABDEC01 > CANKVQ01. The sequence goes on along the minus strand of CANKVQ010000069.1, from coordinate 2,693 downwards.
TAAATTGGCATCATCCACTCTGCGTCGCGTCGCGCTAAATAGTCATTAACGGTTACTAGATGTGCAGAATTTCCCGAAAGAGCGTTTAAATATAATGCTAATGTAGCAGTTAATGTTTTACCCTCACCAGTTTTCATCTCTGAAATTTTACCCTGATGTAAAACAATTCCACCGATTAATTGTACATCATAATGCCGTTGACCAATTTTACGCTTAGAGGTTTCACGTACTACCGCAAATGCCTCTGGCAAGATATCATCGAGAGTTTTGCCAGCCGAAAGCTGTGCTCTAAAATAATTAGTTTTGCCGGCTAGCTCTTCGTCGGTGAGTGCGCTAATTTGTGGCTCAAAAGCATTAATTTGATCAACAATTTTTTGTAAACGTTTTAATTCTCTAGAATTGGCTGTGCCAAATACTTTCGCTAAAACAGCTGAAATCATCTACGTTCCCCATTTTCATGGCTTTAGTAACACTTTAGTAATTTGCAAACCAGATTCTACGCCATCACGGCGGTAAGAACAAAATTGCTTATTACAAATTGTACACAGGTTAAACTTGCGATTAATATTATGTCCTAATATATCACCGAGTAGCAATAATTCATAATTATAACGAGCAAGATCAAAGAAGATACGCTGGTTTCGTTCTATAAAACAAGCTTGTAAAATAATTTTGTTTGTTAATACTTGCTCGTTCATTAATAAATTTTTACGAAATTCTGGCTGAACTTCATAACAGCAAAGCTGCGCAGCTGGACCAAACCAAACTTGCAACTGTGATAAATCGCTGGATACTAAATTTTTAAAATCAGTAAGCACCCTATGTAAAATACCAGCTACGGAACCACGCCAGCCAGCATGAATCACGGCTGTAATTTTTTTAATGGGATCATAAAAAACTACCGGCAAACAATCTGCCGTTAAAACACCGATAGCTAAGTTTGGGATACTAGAAATTAAATAATCCCCCTCAGGTACTAAGTTTTGAAAATTTTCAATTTGGACCCGGGAATCAAAATATGCACCTAAAACGCTATGCGTCTGATGTAAAAAAAGAGTATTAACAGGAAGTTTATTAGCAAGTAAAGCACGATCGTTGTCATTTATTACAAAAGAATCCCTATCACGAAATTCTTTAATTTTAATTGGACTACTGGCTTGACCACTGAAGCTAATTATTATTTTATCGTAAGTAACTTCATATACATTAGACATGAGAAATTTGGTTGCGGGGGCTGGATTCGAACCAGCGACCTTTGGGTTATGAGCCCAACGAGCTACCAGGCTGCTCCACCCCGCGATAAACTCGCTTTTTTAAACTGGTATTTAGCTTTAACTATAGGCTTTTTAAGCACCACGTCAAGTCCAATCGCCTAAATCACATATTTACTGCTGACTTTGCTCTAAACTGTTATCTAGTGACCGATATAAAATTGCCTCTTGTACATGCTTTAAATCTAGCGTGTCTTGATTATCTAAATCAGCAATAGTTCGAGCAACTTTTAGAATTTTATGATACCCACGCATACTTAAATTTAATTTATCAAAAGCTTGAGCTAGGGCTGCTTCAGCTGATGGGGTTAGTAAGCAATATTTATCTATATCATCAGTATCCATCAGATTATTAAACTTAGTACTAACGCCAAAACGTTCTCTTTGGCGTTCGACAGCTAATTGAACTTTAACAAACAAGTCTTGTGAACTAGTCTCATTAACTACTTGACTTTTTACTTGCTGATAATCTATAGATTGCACTGGTATTTGGATATCTATCCGATCTAGCAATGGTCCAGACAACTTCCCTAAATAAGCTTTAATTTGTTTTGCAGTACAAATACAAGCTCTTTTTTTATCGCCGAAGTAACCACATGGACATGGGTTTAATGCTGCAACTAATAAAAATTCTGCTGGAAATTCAACTGTATGATTGGCGCGCGCTATAGATACCGTACCACTTTCTAGTGGCTGCCGCATGACCTCTAAAGTACCACGCTTAAATTCAGTCAACTCATCTAAAAATAAAATACCATGATGCGCTAAACTAACTTCACCAGGCTGAGGCGTTACACCACCACCAATTAAACCTGCTTCTGAAATAGTATGGTGTGGATTGCGAAATGGTCGACCTAACTCTAATAAATTACACTCTAATTTACCTGTTACTGAATAAACTTTACTGGTTTCTAAAATTTCTGAAAATTCTAGTTGCGGCATAATCGTCTGCAATCGCTTAGCTAACATAGTTTTACCAGAACCAGGCGACCCGATAAATAAAATGTTATGCCGCCCAGCTGCACTAACTTGTAAAGCACGTTTAGCTTGCCGTTGTCCCTTAACCTGTGAAAAATTTAATTTAGCTATATGGCTTTGTATTTTTGGCAATTGATGTAACGTTGGTACAATTTCCAACTCTTTGCGCAGATAATTTATTAATTGTGTAAGATTTTTAACTCCGATAACCTCAATATCTTTAATCAGAGCCGCTTCAAAACTATTTTCTTCAGCTACAATTAAACGCTGTTTTTTATGCTTGATCAAGTCAGCCGCCACTGGCAAAACACCCTTAACTGGACGTACTGAGCCATCTAGTGATAATTCACCAATGAAAACGGTTTCTTGTAAAAATTTTTCTGACAATTCGATTAATTTACCTGCCACCAATATACCTATTGCGATCGGCAGATCAAACAATGT
>CANKVQ010000068.1 GCA_947486885.1 bacterium | reverse complement strand
TTGTCTAAGTTTACTAAAAACTGAATCGCTTGAGTTTCTAAATTTTTCGAAACTAAGAAATATAAACCAGGTTTTTGGCTAACTAATTTATTAGCAATTTCGCGTAAATCACTCAGTTCACTGTGATTTAATTCTAAAAATAAATATGGTACAGCATTATAATCTACGGTGTTGGTCAACCAAGTTGGAATTTGGGCTTGCCAAAGTGTAGTACGTGCTTGTTGTAATAATTGTTCTGTTTTACGTAATTGTTCTTTTTGTTTTTTAACAGTTAATAACACTTCGTTAGGTTGCACTTTAAAATCTTGGCTAAGCTCTTTTAGGCAATTAAAGTTATTTTGGTATAACTCTAGTGCTGCCGGTCCAGTGACGGCAAAAATGCGTCTGTTGCCGGCTGATAGTGCACCGACTTCGGTAATTTTAAAACTACCAATGTCACCAGTTTGGCGCACATGGGTGCCACCACAAAGTTCAGCTGAAAATCCTGGTATATCGATAACACGCACTTCTTCAGGATTATATTTTTCACCAAAGATCGCAATCACGCCGCGTTCTAAAGCTTTTTTATGAGTCGTATATTCGATATTCACTAAAATATTTTCCCAAATTTTACGATTCACGCGTTCTTCGACCCACTTAATCTCTTCAGGAGTTAAGTTTTTATGATATGTAAAATCAAAGCGTAAATAATCTGGATTAACTACTGAACCAGATTGCTTAATACTCTTACCTAATAGCTCGATTAAAGCAGCTTGCAATAAATGTGTAGCAGTATGATTTTTCATAGTGCGTAATCGCAGCTCTTGGTCAACTAAAAGCTCTATAGTTTGGCCAAGCGCTAAATCTACTGGCGTAATAATTTGTATAGCTAGTGCATGATTAACTTTTTTTAAATCTAATAACTTAGCGCTGTGTGTACCAATTTTAATGATGCCTTGGTCGTTGACTTGACCACCACAGGCGACAAAAAACGGCGTCTCTGGTGTAATTAACCAAACAGTGTCGCCAGCTTGTGCTGATTGGGCTGGTTGGTTATTAACAAATAGCGCTGTAATTTGTGAAGTTAATTCGGTAAGTTGGTAACCCAAAAATTTGGTAGTAATATTGTCAGCTAATTTTAACTCAACTTCAGTTTGGCTACTTTTTTGGCCGGACTGGACCCGCTGTTGTTCCATATGTTGCTCAAAAGCGGGTAAATCAACTGTAAAATTACGTTCGTTAGCGATTAAACTAATTAGCTCTAATGGGAACCCAAAAGTGTCATAGAGCTTAAAAGCTTCGGCGCCGGAAATTAATTTGTGAGTTTGGTTTTTTTCGAAACATTTTTCGAGTAGCTGTTTACCACGAATTAGATTATCAGCAAATTTATTGATTTCACTTTCTAGTACTTCAGTAATATATTTTTTGCTCGCAGCTAACTCTGGATACACTGGATGCATGCTATTAATTAAGCTCTCAGCTAATTTGGGAAAAATAGTTTTATGAGTTAACTTTTGTTCAAATAAAGCAGCGCGACGAATAATTTTACGCAAGACATAACCACGTCCTTCATTGGATGGCGAGCAGCCATCAGCTAACATGAAACAAGCTGCGCGAATATGGTCGGCTAGTACGTGAAAAGCTGCGCGTAATTCGGGAGTTTGTTTTTGATAAATTATTCCAGTGAGCTGTTCAATTTGCTGAATAATTTCTTGAAAAATACTAGTTTCAAAAACTGAGTCTTTATTTTCGATTACAGCACACAATCTTTCTAGACCCATCCCAGTATCAACACCAGTCTGTTTTAATGGTTCTAATGTACCGTCAGCTTGACGATTAAATTGCATAAAGACATTGTTCCAGATTTCTAAAAATCTATCGCAGGAACAACCTGGCGCGCAATCTGTGGCACCGCAACCAAAGCGCGTACCGCGGTCAATATAAATCTCAGTACAAGGTCCACATGGTCCAGTATCACCCATCGCCCAGAAATTATCTTTTTCACCTAATTTGCCAATTCTAGTAGTTGGGACCCCAATCTGTTTATGCCAAATATCATAAGCTTCTTGGTCATCTTGAAAAACTGTGACATAAAGTGAATTTTGATCTAAGCCAATATCTTGCGTTAAAAAATCCCAAGCATACTGAATCGCTTCTTTTTTGAAATAATCACCAAATGAAAAATTGCCCATCATCTCGAAAAAAGTTAGGTGTCGCTTGGTAAAACCTACGACATCTAAGTCGTTATGCTTGCCGCCAGCGCGGGCACATTTTTGAATGGTAACAGCACGTTTATAGCTGCGAGTTTCGAAACCTAAAAATAGATCTTTAAATTGATTCATGCCGGCATTAGTAAATAATAGTGTCGGATCTTGAGCCGGAATTAATGGTGAACTAGCCACTTGTTCGTGACCATGTTTTTTAAAGAATTCGAAAAATTTTTGGCGAATTTCTAATGAGTTCATAGAGTAAGCCTATTCGGTTTAAAGTTTGATTATTCGCGCTTAAATATAACTAATTAGTTTGGTTTAATCCACCAATCTGTATAGTGTGTAATTTCTTGATTGTTTTGTGTAATTATTTGTGTGCTTTTAATTAACTCCCAATTAGCTAATTTTTCATAAATTGGCAAATATTGTGGGCGCTCACAATTATCGAGCATTAATACCCCACCTGGTTTCAGAATTCGCACGGCTTGCGCAGTACAATTAATGCGCTCGATCGCATCGATTAAAATTAAGTCGAAATAGTTGTCTGCGAACTCAGCACAGATTTGATAATAAGCGGGCGGATTTAATAATTTGCGTGTAACTAATAAATTTAAATTTAAAGTTTCGAGTACTTGGGTGACCAGATTATACCATTTAGGATTATGCTCGATCGAAACTAAATTATTGGTGCGTTGGGCAAACCAAATAGTTGAACCGCCGCTGCCAAATTCTAAAATTTTAAGATTTGGCTTGATCTGACACAAATGTTCGATAAAATTAATTGCTTGATCTGTGAGCCAGGGCCGCGAATCAATTGTCAGTATGCTATTTTGCACTAGAGTTTTATTTCCTGAAATTTAGGTAATAAGTCGCGATAGATTTTATTTAAATCAAATGAAATAGTTTTAGTCTCGGCTAATAATGGCAAAAAGTTAGTATCGCCTACCCAGCGTGGTAAAACATGCAAGTGTAAGTGACCTGGAATTCCAGCACCGGCGGCTCTACCTAAATTTAGCCCCAGATTAATTCCAGTAGCGCCAAATTCTTTTTGTAAAATATCACTACTAATTGTAGCTATTTCAATTAATTCAGCGCGTATTTTAGAATTATATTGGGCTAAAGTTTTTTTATGTTTATACGGGATAATTAATAAATGTCCGGCATTATATGGATATAAATTTAGGATCACAAAATTATATTTAAATCTTTTTAAAACAAAATTTTGGGCATCTTGAACTGGTGTAGCTAAGTTGCTGTCATAACAAAAAGGGCAGCTTTTAA
>CANKVQ010000067.1 GCA_947486885.1 bacterium | reverse complement strand
TTCTAATAATAGATCGTCGAAGTCTAAGCAGTGACTAATTTTTTTCTCAGTTTCATAAATCTGTAATAATTCTTGTAATAATTTAGTTCTCTGAGAATTATGGAGGCTATTTAAATTTGAATTTTGTGAATCTTGAAATTTAGTCGGGTTATTTTTAAGTTGCGAAATACTATAAAGTGCCGTGTGATTATTTAAAGTTTTCTGCAAATTATGGGTTTTTAAGATTCTACTAATTAATTTTTCCTGATCTTCGCTATCTAAAATCGTAAAATTAGGGATTTCTAATAAGTGTGCATGACGCTTAAGCAGCTGTAAGCAGTAAGCATGAAACGTGCCGACGAACGGTAAAATAGTTTTGGGATCTGGGTGATTTATATTAAATTCTAAAGGTGTTTGAGTTACTTCTTGCGTTAAAAACTGTGTAACCCGTTCACGCATTTCCTGCGCAGCTTTATTGGTAAAAGTTAGTGCAAGAATAGAATTAGCTGAAACTTGCTCGTTTAAAATTAAATTAGCAATTCTAGCGGTAATTACCCGTGTTTTGCCAGAACCAGCACCGGCAATAATTAACAATACACCCTTAGTAGTTGTTACGGCTGCTGCTTGCTCAGGGTTTAGTTGCTGGCTTAAAAATTCTTGAAAATTCACCGCTGCCATAGTTTTTTAATACTCGCTTTTTTAGAAAATTATTTGAGAAAATTTTATTTTTGTTTAAACCAAGTTGCTAACTCTTTACTTAACGGCTCTAAACCAACTTTAGTTTTAGCTGAGACTATTACATAAGGGCTATAAGTGTCCAATTGAGTAATTAAGCTTTCGATATTTTCGACTTTATCAGCTTTATTAAATACATATAAAATCTGTTTATTTTCTACTTTTAGCTCTTCTAAAATACTTAGCACCGTTTGAATATGTTGCTTCCAGTTTTTGTCTGCAATATCAGTGACTAATAATAATAGATCAGCATGTTGCAATTCTGAAAGCGTAGCTTTGAAAGCTTCGATTAATTTATGGGGCAACTGTTGAATAAAACCGACAGTATCTGAAATTATCCCGATTTTCTTGTGATCAATAAATAGCTCTCTGGAAGTAGTATCAAGTGTGGCAAAAAGTTTATCTTCTGCTAATACAGAACTATTAGTTAAGCTATTTAAAATTGTAGATTTACCAGAGTTGGTATAACCAATTAAGCAAATCAGTGGTTCATCACTGCGCAATCTTTGTTTACGCTGAGTTTCGCGCACCTGGTGTGTCTTATTGATTCTACGCTTAAGTTTTAAGATCATCTCTTCGATGTGCTGTGTCTCACGTTCTTTAGCAGTTTCACCGGGACCACGGGTACCAATCATACCTAGCTGTTGTGATAAGTGAATTCCTTTGCCGGATAAGCGTGATTTTAAAAACTGTAAATATGCTACTTGAACTTGCAGTTGTCCTTCAGCAGTAAGTGCTGATCTATTAAAAATTTCTAAAATTAAACGGGTGCGATCAATAATCTTACAATCTAATGCACGATCTAAATTGCGCTCTTGTTGCGCGTTTAGAGTCTCAGAGATAATCACTTCGGCGACTTTTAGATCAGCACATAGTTGTTTAATTTCTTCTAGCTTGCCAGTGGTAAAAAAAGTTGCGGTATTAATTTCCCGTAATTTAACTACGATAGTTTTCTCAGCTATTACACCGTTGCTTTTAGCTAAATTTTCAAACTCTGCAATATAAGCGTCTAAATCTAGATGTTGGTTATACGGAGTTTGTACACCAATTAAAAGTGTTTTAGGATACTGAATAGTTTTTTCAGGCGTACGGGACATAACTAGGACTTTTCGCAGCTAAGCTTAAAATTACTTGCGATTAGCTGATCAGAATTTATAAATCTAAAATTAGATATATTTGAATTTAAATATATATGAGGTGCTAACGGTATGCAAATTAATAACCTGAAAACACAGTTTTTTTTTCGCTTATCCCGAAAGTTTATCCTGGGTGTAATTTTTTTATTATTTTTTAGTAATTTAAGCTTATTAGCACAACTACCAACTAAAACTGTAAGAATCTTTGCTAATAATTCAGGTACAACTAAATCCAGCAAAAATAAATTAGATCCTAAAGAAAAATTAATTTTACAAGTTGAAACGGCTGATACAGAGGCTACGCAGGCTTATGGTTTATCGTATCGTAAATTTTTGCCAGAAAAACAGGGCATGCTATTTGTTTTTAAAAACCCAGTAATTGGTTCTTTTTGGGGTAAAAATACTTTAATTCCCCTGGATTTAATTTATCTCGATAGTGATCATAAAATTGCACAAATCTCACAAATTCAGCCACATGATCTAACACTAGTCACTAGTCAAAGTAAAATTCAGTATGCTTTAGAGCTAAATCAGGGCACAGCGGAAAAATATGGCCTAAAGGTCGGCGATCAAGTTTTTTGGAATTAAAGAGATGAATTGCTTGTTTGACACCAAAAGTTGCCTGCTTATACTAGCCAATAATATTTAAAATTAACTGATTCGTGGGGCTTCTATGCAAAATGGTTCTAGATTTAAATTTAAAATTTTAGTGTTTTTAATTATAAATAGCTTGACTGTGCTTAATCTTAAAACTGCAGCAGCACCAGATGTTACCAGCTCTGATAGTTTAGTTGATTGTTTGGTGCCCGCTGATGTTAATAAGCTCACAAATGACCAAATTATGCTACTTGCAGCAAAGCGACTTGCAACGGAGTCTAAGGGTGATAATAAAGGCGCGAGTGGCGATAGTTCCAGTACAGCTAGAAATACAAAATTTTCTGAAAAACTAAATTTTATAAAGCTTAGAACAGCTATAGGTACCCTGACGGTTGAAGATCAGCGTTATTTAGCAGCTAAGAGGGCTGAAGCAGAGCTTAAAGCTATAGATATCAGAACAACGCAAGCCCAAGAAGATTGGGCGCATACTAAAAAATGTGTCAGGTATGTTGCCACAGCGGCTTGTATAACAGCTATAGCTGTCGCGGGAGTGTATTATAGTGTACCTAGAACAGTTAAATTAGACTTTGGTGAATTTAAGATGAATGTTGGGCTAAATCAAGCCCTTGGGCTTAAGTAAGTAAATCGTTCTTAGCTTAAATTTAGGCTTTCAGGTTCAAAATAGCATTAATTCTCAGACCATTTGACCCGCTAAGTCTGCTATTTATACTGATTATAACTCCTGATTTATTTCAGGAACTAAGTTTTAACTAGAATGAGGTTATGTATGAAAAATTTTACATATATATTACTGGTAGGCTTAATCAGCAGTTTGTTGATAGTTAATATTGCTGCAATGGAAAGCACGTCAGGTTCAGATTCAGGTGCTGCAGTTAGTGCTGGGTCAGATAAAAAATATGGTGAGAAAGAAAATATTTCTGGGGTCACGCAAGAGCAAGTTAAAGAAACTTTTGATGAGTGTATGTCGGCGTTAACAGATAGTAGTAAAAGGGATGACGCTTGTCATAAAAGTGCTTTTTTAACGCCAGTTCGATAATTAAAATTTATAAAAAAGCATTGAATTAAAAAGGCATTGCGGTATTTTTTTTAAGTTATAACGCTTAAATCAAAACTAAAAAGGAATACCGCAATGTTAGTAACTATTTTCTGTGAAACTGATGATTTTTG
>CANKVQ010000066.1 GCA_947486885.1 bacterium | reverse complement strand
CTGTTCTTTGTATTGTGCTTAGCATTATTAACCAGATTGGGTGAATTAACCAAGGGCGTTACGCATATACCATATTCTAAATTTATCGAACAAGTAGAACAAAGTAAGATTAAATCTATACGAGTAGATGGATCAGAAGTTGCCGGTGAATTTAAAGATGGTGCCCGTTTTGTAACGGTGATTGTCGATACACCTAGTAATTGGGAACTCTTAAAAAAACATAATGTTGAAATTAGTGTCGAAGAGCCTGCCAACGGTATGAGTTTTTGGTATATTATGATTTTAATTATGTTGATAACTACGGTAGTGCCAGGAGTGATTTGGTATTTTATGCAAAAATCTAAAAATGGCTCAGGTGGTGGTGCTGGTGGTATTTTTTCGATGGGTAAAAGTCGCGCCAAATTATTTATGCCTTCGACCATTAAAGATAATTTTAACTCAGTAGCTGGTGCGCAAGAAGCTAAAGAAGAGTTATATGATGTAGTAGACTTTTTAAGGCACCCGGCAAAATATCAGCGTTTAGGGGCTAAAATCTCGCGTGGTGTACTACTAATTGGCGAACCTGGTAATGGTAAAACTTTATTAGCGCGGGCTGTTGCAGGTGAAGCGAATTGTCCATTTTTCAGTATCAGTGGTTCAGATTTTATCGAAGTTTTTGTTGGTGTTGGCGCTGCGCGTGTACGTGATTTATTTGAACAAGCCCGTAAAAAAGCACCCTGTATTATTTTTATTGATGAAATTGATGCTGTTGGTCGTCATCGTGGTAGTGGTTTAGGTGGTGGTCATGATGAACGTGAACAGACTTTAAATCAATTATTAACTGAGATGGACGGTTTTGAAACTAGTAAAGATCCGGTAATTGTCATTGCGGCAACTAATCGTCCAGATGTATTAGATAAAGCTTTGCTAAGACCCGGTCGCTTTGATCGACGTGTTGAAGTGCCGTATCCAGATTTAAAGAGTCGGGAACAAATTTTAAAGTTACATGCAGCTAAAGTTAAAATGGCTCCTGAGGTAGATCTGCAAAAAGTAGCACGTGGTACACCAGGTTTTTCTGGGGCTGATTTAGCTAATTTAATTAACGAAGCCGCTTTAATTGCTTCTAAGACTGATCAGACAGATATTACTTTAAACGATCTAGAAGAAGCTCGTGATAAAGTTACTTTAGGCAAAGAAAACAAATCAATTATTTTAACTGAAAATGATCGTAAAATTACGGCAGTACACGAAGCAGGGCACGCCTTGGTAGCTTTAATGTTGCCAGAACTAAGCGACCCGTTGCATAAAGTAACGATTATCCCGCGTGGTAGAGCATTAGGTGTGACCCATTCGTTACCAGTCGGTGAAAAACATAATGCTACTAAGCAGGAGTTTCTGGCTAAAGTAGCTATGTGTCTAGGTGGTCGCGTAGCTGAACAGATTGTATTTAATGATCTAACTACGGGTGCTTATAGTGATTTCAGAACAGCAACTGAGATTGTGCGTAACATGGTCTGTCTATATGGTATGTCTGAGAAGCTTGGCAACGTAATCTATGGCCGTAAAGCGCATGGTGAATTTGAATTTTCTGAAAAAACCGCTGAGTTAATCGATGCAGAAGTATTAGTAATTATGGATCAGTGTTTAGCTAAAGCGAATCAGTTGATTACTGCTAATCGTGATAAATTAGATCTATTGTCGCAAACACTTCTAGAGAAAGAGACACTCTATGCAGCTGAGATTTATGAGTTGCTTGGAATTACGCCTAGAGAAGATCACAGATTTAATGTTTAGTTTTTATTATGGTGTGCATGTGAGTATTAATTTGCCAGATTTAATTAAACAAATCGAGCCAATAATACAGTCAGCTGGGCAAGCGATCATGGATTTTTTTCGGCATGATTTTCAACAACGAGAAAAATCTCGGGGAGATTTTGTGACTGAGGCTGATTTAGTTAGTCAGGAGATTTTAATCTCTGGCTTAACTAAATTAATCCCGCAGGCACAGATAATTTCTGAAGAATTGGCTAATAGTTCGCAGTTACCCACACCCAATATCCCAACATCAGAGTATTGCTGGGTGATCGATCCACTAGATGGAACTAATAATTTTCGCCGCGGGATCCCTCATTTTGCGATCTCTGTAGCGCTAATTAAAAATAAGAAACCTGTTTTGGGTGTAATCTATGACCCAGTACTCCAGGATCTTTTTTATGCTATTTATGGTCAGGGGATTTACTATAATCACCATAAAGTAAATAATTTAGGTGTCCAAAAGAGTTTCGATAACTCAAGTAATTTACTTAATAACCAAGTTTGTAATTCTGATAATCTGGCAGAACTTAATCTTTTTCACAATCGCTTAATCACTACTAATATCAAAGAGATTTATTTATTAAATCTAGAATTAGAGGGTGCTCTTTTACGTAAATTTGGTAGCTCGGCCTTAGATTTGGCCTATCTGGCGATGGGCTGGATCGATTTAGTAGCCTATCAAGGGTTATATTATTGGGATTTTGCGGCAGGGGAATTATTAGTTTTAGAAGCCCAAAAACAGTTTCATCAGGTTCATTTAACTAACAATTGGGGTGGAGGACAGCAGATTTTAGCAGGTTCAGAACCCCTAGTGACCCAAATGCAGAGTTATATTAATTAATTAATTTGAAAAAAAGCTCAGATTTTAGTACCATATCTAAGTATTAATTCGAATCTTTAAAAATGCTTCAATTCTGTAGAGGTATACCGAAAATGGCAAGGATTTGCGTCGTTTGCGATAAACGTCCAAGAGTGGCTAACTTAGTAAGTCACGCAAATAACAAAGTTAAACGCTGGGTATACCCAAATGTGCATAGAATGCGATTTACGCTTTGCGCAGATGGGAGCAACCGTGTGCATGCTGGTTCAGTATGTGCTAAATGTGTTAAAGCTGGTAAAGTTAAAAAAATCGTATAATTAGGGATTTAAATGGCAAATATTAAATCAGCTCAGAAACGTGATCGCCAAGACAAAAAAAGGCGCGTGATCAATTTGGCTCGTTCTACTGCTATTAAAACAGCAGTTAAAAAAGTTCTTGCAGCTATCGAAAACAAAGAATCAGCTGATACTGTTAAAAAATTATTTGTAGCAGCAGAATCACAATTAGCGCGTGCAAAACGTAAAGTTTTACATCCTAATGCGACAGCGCGTAAAGTTGGTCGTTTAGCTAAGCATGTGAATATTTATACTAAAGCTGCTAAATAACCAGATTTATAATTAATTAGTTTTATAAAATAGCACTGTGTTAAACGGTGCTATTTTTTTGGTTTAATTTTTTTTAATTATTAGGGACAATAATATGAAAAACTTTTTGATGCTTATAAGTTTGCTTAGTGCCTTTAATTTAAAAGCTATGGGGCGCGAGCGGGCTTTATTTAAAGTTAGTTGTTCGCCAATAGATCTTTATGCGCATTATAAAATAGCAGGAAGAATTAGAGCTTTTAAAGCAGTAAAAAGGATAAAACTGCTAGTTGATGCAGAGTTGGAGTTACGTGTAATTTCACCTGCTTCTATTAATAGCAATGGTAGTTTAAGAGCTCGCTTATAAAAAAATTAAAAATCTATTGTAAGTTAAAAATTTGCTTTTTCAGATGTACATAGAGTACGCTTCTTTTTGGGCAAATTTTAAATTTATGGGAGGTTT
>CANKVQ010000065.1 GCA_947486885.1 bacterium | reverse complement strand
TTAATTTTCTTATTTACGTTAATCTCAGTACCAAACATTACTAATTCAGGCAACCGGACTCCATGCAAAGGGAGTAGTGAGTATACCTGTTCCTGCCAAGGAGAATCTTGTTTTTCAGATAGAGATTGCTGTATTATTAATCCTGGCTGTGATAATGATACCGGACGTTGTTATGATGGCTGTAGGGAAGTAGGAGAATCATGCGCTGCAGGGCCTGATGTTTGCTGTGATGGAATAGTTTGCAATTTAAGTCAGGTGTGTCAGCAATGTATTCCGAAAGGCTATCCCTGTGCGGGCGCTGCTAAAAATCTTTGTTGTCCAGGATTACAATGTGATGCTAACCGTCAAACATGTCAATCTTCTTCTGTTAAAAAATCAACAGAAAAATCTATGACTACGCCAGCCGTGTCAGCCCCAACACCAACTACAACTAAACCAGTTGTACCAGCATCAGTCAAACCAATTGTACCAATATCGGCACCTAAAGCTGTGATAGTTCGTAAAAAATAGAGATTATAAAACATGCGAGGGATAATTATCATGTTTAAAAAATTAAATTTACTATGGCTAACAGTGTTGTTACTTACTTGTAATATTGTAAATACAACTACATGTCCTAAAGATAAGAGTTTTCAAGATTGTGGTTGTCTGGGCGATACATGTGATCCAACACAAGCCACAGGTCAATTATCTTGTTGTGTAGGCACATGTGATGAAGAAACTAAGACATGCAATGATGGTTGCAAGACAACAAAAAGAGGTTGTAACAACACAGCGGAGTGTTGCCCGGGTCTTGAATGTAATGGTTATTGTGCAATACCAACTAAAAAAACTGTTACTGCACTAACAGCTAAGCCAGTTACTACACCCACAGCCAAACCAGTGACACCAAAAACTGTAGTAATGCATAAAAGATAGAGGCTAATCGGGCTTAGCTAGCTAGGGTAAGTTTTAAAAAAATTTGGAGCTTCTTAGTGTGTAATTATAAAATTATATCTGGGGTATTAAAAAAAGTAAGAGCTGCAAAATTAAAATTATTAATTTTAATGAAAATATTCAAGGTGGTTTATTCGCACCTAATGGCGTAACTATTAAAGCAATGCATGCTCCAATTCCAGAAATTGGACGTGCCGTAGTTTCTTTAAATTTAATTATTAATGACACTAGTTGAGGATATTGCAACAACAGTAGAATTTAATAGTACCTTAATGAGTTTGTTTTAACTATAAATTTTAATTATGCAATTAACTGTTTGATTTTTTGTACGACTTGTTCCAAAGTCAAAGCGCTACTATCAATAATTACAGCCCCTGCTGGCACAATTAGCGGCGCAACAGTGCGTGTTAAATCGCGCTGATCTCGTTCAGTTAGTTCAGCCAAGCAATCTATTGGCGCTAATTGTGACTTATCTAGCTGCGAACTATCTGACTGTAATGGTGCTTGCTGCGCTTTTTGTTTTGCTTGCTGTTGACGCAGTAGATCACGACAAAATCGCTCTGCTCGAACTTGAATACTAGCCGTTAGAAATATTTTTAAATTAGCCTGTGGAAAAACTACTGAGCCACAATCACGGCCGTCAGCAATATAATTACTTTCAGGCTGTGCTATTACTAAATCTCTTTGTAATTTGTTTATAATTTCGCGAATTTCAGAGTTAGCGCTTAGAACTGAAGCCATTTGGCTAACTTGAGCAATTTTTAATTCTGGCGTTAAATCTTGATCGAGATGATAAACTTGGGCACGATTAGTTGCTGGATTATAAATATATTTTAGCTGAGAAAGTAACTGTAAAAATTCTGGTTGATTAGCTGGATTATTATTTTTTGAATTATTTTGGAAATAATTTGGTGCTTGTTTTAAAAATATGACAGCGGCAGCACGATACAAAAAACCACTATTAATGTGTATAAAATTTAGCTGTTGCGCTAATTTTTGAGCGACACTCGATTTTCCAGAGGCACTGGGCCCGTCGATCGTAATAATCATGATATTTATATTCCTGCTACGTCAATTCCCTGTAGCTCAATATTCACACGGCCCTGCCAATGGTTTTCAGTCACTTGCACGGCTAAATCAAATTTTTTGTCACCGTGATTAATTAAGCTATCATACAATTCTGGACGATTAAAAAACACTACGGGCTTAATAATGCCCTGTGAAAATACCTGACATTTTACATGTAAGCTTTTCATGAGCACCGGCTGCTGAACTAAGACTACGTTTTTTAAATAAAAACTGGGACAACTATTGTGATGACCAAATGGCTCTAAAAAACTAAGATTACGCATAAAATTCTTATCCAAATCTGGCAAAGCTAATTCAGCATCAAGTGCTAATTTTTGAATTAAATTTTCGGGCGTTAATTGTTCTAATACTAACTTTTCTAAATTAGTTTTCAATAAACTTAAATTTTCGACCTTCAGTGACAAGCCAGCTGCTTGATGATGACCCCCAAATTGCTGAATTAAATCGCTGTTTTTCGCTAAAGCGTCGAAAATACTAAATTCTGGAATCGAACGACAAGAACCTTTGGCCAAGCCGTCTTTAGTTAAATGAAATAATAACGTAGGTTTGCCATACTTACCCACTAAGCGTGATGCTACCAAACCAATTACACCGGGTGCCCAATTATTACTAGCAGCGACAATCACATTTTCATGACTTAGATCTATCGCACCTGATTCGATTTTTGCGACTACTTCATCGAGAATAGTTTTTTCGATTTCTTTGCGGGCTTGATTTAATTGTAATAAAACTTGACCTACCTGCTTAACTACTAGCTCATTCGAACCAATTAAAAACTGGACTCCATCTCTAGGATCTTCTAGCCTGCCAAGTGCGTTAATTTGAGGCGTTAATAAAAAACCAATATCGACTGAACTAATAATTTGTTTCGTAAACTTACCGTTTTCTTTTAAGATTTTTAGCGGCATACTTTCGACTTGATTTACATAATTTAAACCATGGCGCACCCAGTATCTATTCTCGCCCACTAATGGCACTACGTCCGCTACTGTGCCCAGCAATAAGAGCTCGTAAATACGCTCTGGCAACTCTAAACCTAAACGCTCGTATAATAAGCCCATAATTTTAAAACTAACGCCCACGCCAGCTAAATGCTTATATGGGTATGGGCAACCAGATTGATTTGGGTCAACTATGGCATATGCTTCTGGTAAATGATCATGTGATCTGTGGTGATCAGTAATAATTAAATCTACGCCCAACTCTTTGGCTTTTAATGCTGGCTCAAAAGCTGTAATTCCATTATCAACGGTAATAATGACACTATAACCACTCTGAGCTGCACGTTCGACAGTTTTTACAGATAAGCCATAGCCGTCACGTACCCGATTTGGTAAAAAGAAATTTACTTTAGCGCCTAATTTATTCATGCAATACATAATTAGTGCTGAAGAAGTAATCCCGTCGACATCATAATCACCGGCAATTAAAATTTTTTCACCATTTTTAATCGCTAACATTAAACGATCAACTGCTCGATCAGCATCTTTCATGCCAGAAGCATGTGGCACATCTTTTTCGAAAGAACTAAATAGAAAATCACGAATTTGTTCTAAGCTATGAAAACCACGCGAGATTAAAGTTTGTGCAATGGGAAAAGCGAGATTAAAATTTTGCGCACAATCTAATACCAGTTTTTGATCAGTTTGCGGCAATTGCCAGAGATATTTATGCCCCTGAATACGCACTGATTGCATTAGAACTAACCCCGCTAAATTTTAATTATTTTATT
>CANKVQ010000064.1 GCA_947486885.1 bacterium | reverse complement strand
TAAAATACTGGGAGTATTTTAAAAATATTCCCAGTATTTTATTTTAATTATAAAAAATACGCTTATTAAGACACGCTGACTAAAACATGCTCTAGTACTTCGTTAGCAGTATGGACCCAGATTAATTCTAGGTCGCCGACCACATCTTTGATTTTAGATAGTTCATTTTGATTTTTAAATGGCAAAATGACTGATTTTAGGCCATTACGTCGTGCTGCCAGCACTTTTTCTTTTACACCACCAATAGGCATCACTCCGCCTTGTAGGTTTAATTCGCCGGTCATAGCGTAGCTGGCTTTAATAGGGCGCTTAGTGAAGGCTGACAAAATTGCCGATAAAATTGTAATTCCAGCAGACGGTCCATCTTTGGGAACGGCGCCCGCTGGCACATGGATATGCAGATCAGTTGTGTCGAACAGCTTATGCGGTATTTTAAATTCAGCAGCATGGGCACGAGCATAACTTAAAGCTGCTTGAGCAGACTCTTTCATGACGTCACCCAATTGACCAGTTAAAGTTAGTTTGCCTTTACCGGGCATTAAAACCGCTTCGATTTTAATAATATCGCCGCCATAACTAGTCCAAGCTAGACCATTACAAATCCCAATTGAATTTTCACGACTGAGAATATCTTCGATAAATAGCTTGGGACCTAGAAATTCCATGATATTATCGCAGGTAAATTCTGGGATAGTCGCTTGTTCAACAAACTGCCTGGTGGCTTTAGAGCAGAGTTTTTTGATCGTACGTTCGAGTTGTCTAACGCCAGCTTCACGGGTATAAGCACTAATTAAGTCTGCTAATAATAAATCTGAAAGTGGTACATGATGATTATCTAAGCCAGCTTCTTTCAGCGCCCTAGGTACAATATAATTGCGGGCAATTTGGAGTTTTTCTTCTTGGGTATAACCCGAAACATGAATAATCTCCATGCGATCCCGTAATGGTTCAGAAATAGTGTCTAGGCTATTAGCTGTAGCTATAAAGATAGCGCGCGATAAATCGAATGGGACCCCTAAATAGTTATCGTAAAAAGTTTTATTTTGATGTGGATCTAAAACTTCTAACATGGCGGCTGATGGGTCACCCCTAAAGTCAGTTCCAATTTTGTCGATCTCATCGATAATAATCACGGGGTTATTACTTTTAGCTTTACGGATCCCCTGAATAAATCTGCCGGGCATTGCGCCAACATAAGTACGACGGTGGCCACGAATTTCCGCTTCGTCACGAATGCCACCGAGTGAGACCCGTACATAGTTGCGCCCTAAACACTTAGCGATCGATTTACCCAGCGAAGTCTTACCTGTTCCAGGCGGTCCAGCAAAACATAAAATTGGTGCAGCTGAATCTTGCTTGAGATTGCAAACTGAGATAAAGTCTAGAATTCTTTCTTTAACGTCTTCGAGGCCATAGTGATCTTCGTCTAAAATCTTGCGAGCATGTTTTAAATCTAAGACATCGATCGTAGCCTCTTTCCAGGGCAGCGAAAAAATCCAGTCTAAGTAGTTACGCGTAACTGTTGCTTCCATCGAATCTGGAGCAGTTTTTTCTAAACGATTTAGTTGTCGATTAATCTCTTCGCGGACTTCGGTAGAAACTGGCAGCGTGGCTAATTTATCACGCATGATCTCTAGGTCGTCGCAATCATCTTCGCCTAGCTCTTTTTTGATCGCTTTCAGTTGTTCACGTAAATAGTACTCTTTTTGCGACTGGTTCATGGCTTCGCGGGCATTATTTCTGATCTGTTCTTGTACTTCAGAGACTTCAACTTCGCTTTGCAATAATTGATAAATAGTTTTTAAGAAAAGACAGGTGTCATTGATTTCTAATAATTCTTGGAGTTTATCAACTTTAAGATTTAAATGTGACAAAATAAAGTCTGCAATTTTGTCTGGATCTTCCATTTTAGAAACAATAATATGAAAATCCGGACTAAAACTATAACCATTAGCATTAATGCGTTCGCTAAAAGTTTTTATCTCTTTAATACAGTCAGCAATAGTAGATTTGTTGTCATTGGTGGCAATTAATTTACTGACTTTAGCGACTAAAAAACTATCATCTGCTTGAAGTTTATCAACTTTGGCTTTACAAATTCCCTGAACTAAAATTTTGATACCACCATTTGGTAGTTTTACTACGCGCATAATTGTAGAGATTGTACCAATGTTATACAGATCTTTAGTACCAATCGCCTCCTGTTCTTCAGATTTCATACGTGTACCTAATAATAATACTAGCTTCGAGCCATTTAAAGCTTGCTCGATGCCATTCATGATTTTTTCATCCACCACTAATAGTGGTACAATCATGTGCGGAAAAACAATCGTGTCCATGGTAGGCACAACAGGTATAATTTCCGGTATTGAAGATAAAGAGTCTCTGTCATTGCTTGTATCCACAATGCCCCCCTATGTTTTGGCGATTGACAATACTCAAGCAGTTTAGAATGCTAATTACTTGAAAAACAATATTTTGGTATTCTGAGTAGCCGAAACTCAGTTGGGATAATTAACTTGGGGCACAAAATTGTGATAAAAAAAGATTTGAAAATGGCCCGCTGGTTTTGGCTGGACCTAGAAATGACTGGCCTGAATGCTCAACAAGATGTAATTTTAGAGATTGCAACGCTGATTACTGATCAAAATTTAAACTTAATCGCAGAGGGGCCTAATTTAGCAATTCATCAACCAGAAAATAAGCTGGCTTTAATGGACGAATGGAACCAAAAAACGCACCAAAATTCTGGTTTATTGGAGCGTGTACGCGAGTCTCAGATTTCGTTAGCTCAGGCTGAGCAGCAAGTCTTAGATTTTGCGCGTGAGTATTGCGATTTACAGGCAGCGCCACTCTGCGGTAATTCAATTTATCAAGATCGTTTATTCTTAATTAACTATATGCCTAGTTTAAATAATTTTTTGCATTATCGCGTGATTGATGTTTCGACAGTGAAAATTTTAGTACAAAATTGGTATAATTCTGCAAAAGTAAACTATACTAAAAATAATACTCACAGAGGGTTAGCTGATATTCACGAGTCGATTGCAGAGTTAAAATTTTATAGACAGAACTTTTTTGTTCAGGAATAGCCATGATCTCCGAAAATAGTCCAGAAAACAATTCTCAGATTGAAAATAGTCTTAGTCACGCTGGTTTAATTGTGCGCGTGAGTGGCACAGTAATTGATGTCCAGTTTGAGCAAACTAAAATACCGGCGCTTTATAATTTATTATATGTGCAGGCTCCCAATAATCAAAAAATATTTGTCGAAGTGGTGCAACAACTAGGTGATGGGATTGTGCGTTGTATTATTTTAGTTGGTTCACGTGATCTGGCTTGTGGTTTATCTGTCATTGATACTGGTGCACCAGTGACTGTACCTGTTGGCGATGTTGTATTAGGTAGAATTTTTAATGTTCTTGGGCAACCCATAGATGATCGTGGACCAGTGAATAATACCGAACAGCGTGCGATTTATCATGATACGCCACTATTAATTGAACAAGCGATCGATAATAGTTTACAAGAGACTGGAATCAAAATAATTGATCTCATGTGCCCATATATTAAAGGTTCTAAAATTGGTTTATTTGGTGGTGCCGGCGTAGGTAAGACCGTCTTAGTCATGGAGTTGATTAGAAATATTGCCAAAGAGCACGATGGCGTTTCAGTGTTTACTGGTATTGGTGAACGAACTCGTGAAGGTAACGAGTTATGGCTGGAAATGAAAGAGTCGGGCGTATTAGAAAAAACTGCATTGGTCTTTGCCCAAATGGGTGAGTTACCAGGAGCTAGATTAAG
>CANKVQ010000063.1 GCA_947486885.1 bacterium | reverse complement strand
GTTCAATTACTATGAAACAGCGGAGCTCTATGTGATAAAATAGCATATCGATAAAAAATTCTTTGCTGCCAACTGTAATGGGATATTGTCGACCAATAAAGGCGAATCCTGTACCTAATTCTAATAAAAAATTTTGGATATGCGCCATTAGCTCTAATTCAATTTCACGTTCGCGGGCTTTTTCATCGATGGTTAAAAAAGCGAAATTATAGGGATCTTTGAGCATTTGGATGGCTAAATCTGAATTTGGAGCAGGTAGTGTAGTTTTAAAATTAGTAATCGCTTTACCCTGTCGGTGATATAGATCAGATTCTATCCACATCATTAAAGTAGCTCTGCTCCAACCATTTTCCAAAGCTTTCTGAGTATACCAGAGGCGTTGCTGATGATCAGTCAATTTATCTAAAATATAAAGATTATGGCCCCAGGGTAATTGTGCAGCAGCTGCTGCACAATTGGCATCAGGGTAGGCTTCTGCAAAAGTACGCATATAATGTAAATTTCTTAGTGAAAAACCGGTAACGCCAGGCAATATTTGCTTTAAATCTTGGGCTAATGCAGTAACCACTTTAGTGCCCCACTTAGCAGCATTGATTTTTTCATGAATTAGTTTGCCAATGCGCCAATAGAGCATAGTTAGTTCTGCTGTAACAGTTGATACGGCTTTGAGTTGCGTTTGGAGAATATCAGTTTTAATCAACTCTAGGCTCTGCTTATAATCTTTAGTACTTAAATTTTTGGTCATGATTACTATTACTCGCTAGCTCAGTTTTATGGTTTATTAGCTTAGTTGTGATTAAGTTATGCTTAAAATTTATGGCAGGTAGGTTTAATAAGTCAAGCAAGGGCTAATTTTAAATTATTAAAATTGTTCACTTAGAAGTACGAGCGTTGTTTTTCCGTAAATCTTAGATAAAGCTTAGCGCTCAAAACTCCCTAAATTAGCCCTTTTTGATAGGTTATAGTAACCTAAAAATAGTTCAAAATAGTTTTGCGATAATTTGACTGAATCGCTATTTGCAACAAAAAACAATCAAATTCTTTACTCTCTCTCTCTCAGCTAAGCTAGTATTACTACCAGAATCAATAAATAAATCTCGAATGGTTCGAGGTAGAATTCGGTAGTTTTTGATAATGGGGTTATGATTATGAAAAAATTATTATTAATTTTGACAATCTTAAGTCTGGGTAATTCAGCAACTATATTTGGCTGTTGGGGTGATGGACAGTCTTGTTGGCCACTTAATAATGATTGTTGCAATGGTTGTCTTAATTTTACATGTGGGAATAAGCCACCTGTGAGCACCAAAAAGCCTGCTTCAATTCCAGTTCCAAAACGGTTGAATGTTAAAAAATAACTTTAGTTTATTTAGTTTAGCGAATTTATATTAACCTTGTTATTAAAGGGCTGGGATTAAAATACTAGCCCTTTAAGTTTCTAAATTTTAATAAATCTTTTTAGGCCCATGTCTAAGTAAATATGTGAAAAAGCGCCGATTACAAAAAATAGTAAATCTAGAATTACTCTGGTCAGTAAAGCTGGCAGGTAAATAGCGGTAGCTATGGCGACTAAGCTAGCTATAAATAAAATAAAAAGGGGACTGTGGAAGATAGTCCTATGCTTAGCGATTACTGGGAACAAGCTAATTAAAGCTAAAATTAGGGCTAGTTTATATTTTTTTAAAATTACTAAAGTTACTAAAACTAAAATTAAACAGCTGGTTAACTTAATCTGGATTTTGCTCTTAATATCGATGTCGGGAAAAAGCGATCCAAATAGAGCACAACAGAGCCATTCTAAACTAGTAGATGGCGCAATTGGGGTTAAACTTGTAAAACTAGCTAGTAAGTAAATTAAGCCTGCAGCGAGTACAGCGCCGGCTAATAAATGAGTTCTGTATCCTGGCATAAATTTCTCTAGATAATTAAAATAGGTTTAAAAAAATTAACTAAATTTTGGGATAATTTTACAAGAGTCTCGCATAAATACGCAAATTTTGGTTAGAGTATGGTTGAATTTAAATTATTTTGGGCTAAAAATTTAAAATTAACCGGGAGTGTAAATTATGTGTTTTTCAGCGGAAGCTAGTTTTACAGCGAGTATTGCTTTAGCAGCTATTTCATTTGCTAGTTATAGACGTATAAACAAACCAAAGCAGCTATTATTACTGGGTGTGCCCATAGGTTTTGCAGTGCAGCAATTTTTAGAGGGACTAGTCTGGCTAGCTTTTAAGTATAATTTTAATCCTGTGTTAAATAAATTAGCAATTTATGGATTTTTATTCTTTGCCTTTATATTCTGGCCGGTTTATATTCCGTTAGTTTTAACTAAAGTAGAACGTGTTATTAAATATCGCAAAATTTTAACTGGGTTAACTGTACTTGGTGGCTTAGTAGCGGTTTGTTTTTTAATTATATTAATTGCTAGGGGCGCTACTGCTGAGATTGCTAATTGTCATGTATTATATCGCTTAGGCATAATATTTAGTTATGCGCAATTGTTACTTGTTGGCTTAGTATATTTATTAGTAACAGTTGGCGCTATGCTTAGTTCTTCACTACGCGGCATGCGAGTGTTGGGAATAGCGACACTAAGTTCTTTTATAATTGCTCAGTATTTTTATTATTTAACAGCAGTATCAGTTTGGTGTTTTTTTGCAGCGCTATTAAGTTTGCTAATTTACTGGATTATTGGTCTAAACAGAGCTTAATCTATCTCAGGATTTTGCTGTTTAATGCGCATAAATTGGGTGCCCGGAAAATAAAATTTTAAGATTTCTTTGTGTTCCCAACCTTCTTTAACCATTTGATAGGCGCCCCATTGGCAAATACCTAAGTGGTGCCCATAACCCTGACCATTAACAACAATCTGGTTAGCTTGCTTAGTAATTGAAAAACTAAAACTCTTAATTTCTTTAAATAATTTATACAATAATTTGCCCTTGAGTTTATATAATTTATTGCCATCTTTAATGGTTACTAATCGCACAATACCTGCACGGTCTCGCTTTAGTTGAATATGACTAATGTTTTTAATTTTGGGAAATTCTTTTTGAATAGTAGCTTTAAATTGAGCGGCTGAAAATTTAGCCTCCCAAGTATAATGCTTCCAAGAGCTGCAGAAGTTACAGGGATAAGTTCGTTTAAGATAGGGCGCGGCAATAAAATCAACTTCTGACATGTGTGCCGGAATGACACCGCCGCAACAACAATCGAACATGGCTAAAATAGGTTTCTTATTATAGCTGACTATAATACTTTTAGTATCTTCTACTGCTTGCCTAATATTAGGACGATTATGTATACCACTGTAAGTTTGATGCTTGTTGGTATTACTGGCATGATATGGTAAGCGATCTTTACTGCGTCTGGTTTCCAATATTTTAGCTGTAATATAACTGCGTGAAGCAATCGCGCTGACTTTAAAAGATTCAGCTGGCCAGTTGGGCCAACATTCAGTTTTTAGCACTGAGCAAATATAGTCTTCTAGTTCAACATAATTAATTAGTAAAATTTTATTTTGATGTTTAGTAATTAAAAACAGGCCATGATATGGTTGGCCATCTAAGCTGATATGTGCATTTTCAGTTGGTAATAAATAAATAGTATGATGGGACCATTTTTGTTGATTAAAGTAGATCACTTGGTTTTTAATAGTAATAATATTGGTTTTTTGGGTAGTAATTTTTTGCCTAGTATTTAATTGCTTAGGTACGCCAATATATAAGTCGCCAGAGCAGCTAATTTTCCAGGTAGTTACTGTTTTAGGGTCAGCACTAGTCAATAATATTTTGACGTCAGTAGTATTTAAGTTATTAAAAGTAAAAAAAATAATAATTAAAATATTATAAAAGTTTAAAAATTTAACACTGTAAGCCGTGGGCTTGTAATAGTGTTTGTAATTCAGTTGGGATAATAGTTTTT
>CANKVQ010000062.1 GCA_947486885.1 bacterium | reverse complement strand
TATTAACTAATATAATTTAACTTAAAATTAATTAATATCTCTTAAATCTACTTGCTTGAAGTTACGACCATGTCCAAGATTCCCAAAAATATTATCCCGAAATCTAATCTCTTAGAATTTAATAATAATTCCAGTGTGCCAGAGGTTAATTCTCCTGAAGCTAATATTTCTAATTCTAATATCTCTGTCAGTGTGTATTTAGCCAAAGCTGGTGTTTGTGCTCGGCGTAAAGCTGGTGATTTAGTTAAAGCTGGACAAGTGATCGTTAACGACGAAGTAATTTTAGAGCCGGGGTATAAGCTAAAAGTTGGCGATATAGTTAAATATTTGGGCAAAATAGTTAGTTTTGATCAAAAAATTTATATTTTATTAAATAAGCCAGCTGGTTATATTACTACAGTTTCTGATGATCTTAAAAGACCAACTATTTTTGATTTATTGGGTGACAGTTTTAAAGTTAGATTATATCCTGTGGGTCGCTTAGATCGTGAAACTACGGGATTATTAGTATTAACTAACGATGGTGATTTAGCGCAGAAATTAGCGCATCCTAAATATAATATTTCTAAAGTTTATTTGGTAACGGTAGATCGTGATTTTGCAGAATCAGATTTTGTAACTCTAAAAAGGGGCTTAGAGTTAACTGACGGCTTTATTAAACCAGATTTATTGGAGTTTAAAAATTTACGAGATCGTAAAAAATTATTAGTCGAAATTCACAGTGGTCGTAACAGAATCGTGCGACGCCTGTTTCAGGCTTTAAATTATACGGTGCGCAAGCTAGAGCGGGTGCAATATGCTGGCTTAACTGCAGCTGACTTAAAACTTGGTGGTTGGCGTTATTTAACTGCTACTGAAATTAGTGGTCTTAAAAATTTGTAAATATTTTTACGACGCTATAGCAGCTTGATCAACTTAGTTAGCATGGGCAACAATTTTTGGATTACTGATTATGCCAAGCCTAATTAACTCAGCCTTAGTATTTTCTGCATCTGTATGCACAAAAGAGTTTACCCAGCCGGCAGCACGTGCAGCTGCGATATTTTCGGGTTGATCGTCAATTAAAATACAATCTGCTGGATCTAGATTAAATTTATCAGTTACGTAATTATAGATTTCTGGCTCTGGTTTCATAAAACCGGTATTACCTGAAAAAGTGATTTTATGACGTTCGAAATTTTCAAATAATTCTGGTTTATCAGCGATTAGCCGGTCACATGATTCTTTATCCCAATTAGATAAAATTAATAGTTCACAATTATTGGCTTTTTTACAAGCACGTATCAATTCTAATACTTCTGGATTAACTTCTTGGATTTTAACCAAATTTTCTGGTAATAGGCAGCGGATTATGCCTTTGATCATTTCGCGAGCACTATTGTTAGATTTATAATTTTCGACAAAATAATCTGTATACCGGTCACAATCTTTACAGACAGATTCAGCTACTTCACTGGGAGTGGTAATACCCTTCATGACTTCACGTATATCTAGTGGTAATGGTATGTCGCCATTTTTAGCAGTAGTCTGTGGCGGGTTACCTCGGCGCCAATCCATAAATTCAAAAGCAGCTTTTTGAGCATTAGCAGGATGAAAACCATGACCCAAAAGACTATAGGCTAACCAGCGTGCAGCACCAACACCAGCACCAATCACTGGCACCGCTTTTTTACGATTAGTTTGGAGAGCTACACCACCCAAATCCCAAATAATTACCGGTTTATGGCTAATATAAGTTGCTTGATCTTGATTAGTAGCGATTAAAATTATGGTCACAATACTGGCCAAAATTAGGCCTGCTAGCGTAAAAAAGATAATTTGATTAGATTTTGTAGACTGCTTAGCAGTTTTGATATGTATATTCATAGTCCCAGTTTAACCCCTATTTTAGATCTGAAATACTCTGTGAAATAATCTAAAATGGTTTCCAGAGCTTGCTATTAAGCTTAAATATAGGGGGTTAATTGTCAAACGCTCTGTTCTAATAACCCCAAATAACTCCAGATAACCATAGGCTACATGGGCTATGGGAGATTAGCGGCTTATATGATCTTATGTTATCATGAAGTTTATCTATCAATTATAATATTTTATTTAAACTTGGGTTTAAATTTATGCTTAATCTATATCAGGCTGATTTAATGGATCACTATCAGCGCCCTAGAAACAAGGGGGTAGTAGAATCTGCTAATTTTCAAACGGCTGAGCATAACCCATCTTGTGGTGATTATATTAGTTTTACCGCCCAAATAGACCCTGTAACCCGTGTGATCAAGCAAATTAAATTTGATGGTCGGGGTTGTGTAATTAGCTTAGCCATGGCTTCAAAGCTGACGGAGGGGGCTGTTGGCAAGCACCTTAGTTATGTGGTAGAGTTAACGTCAGTTGATATTTTAAGGTTAGTGGGTCTAGAACTAGGCCCCACGCGCTTAAGGTGTGCGTTGTTGCCATTAGAAGCGCTACAAAAAAAATTACTTGGAGGATAAAGTAATGTCTAAATTATCTAAAGTTCTATTTCTAAGTCTAATATCTTTGGTTGTGCTAGGTGAAACTTCGGTTTCAGCTGTAAATTGGGGATGGCTATGTTGCGGTAATCGTTGCAAACGCGTCAGAGAAAATATAGTCCCAATATGCTCAACTTTACTTACGGCTGGTACGGGTGCTGGTATTTATAGCTACCAGCGTCTTTCTGAAGGCAGAGAGCCATATGCTGATATGCGTGGACATGAGATTGTTACGCAAGTAATACTACAAGGTGCATTGCCTTTAGCATTAGGGGCTTGTACAAAAACTAGAGCTTTTAAAAAATGTACTGGTACAAGAACACCTGAAGAGACAAGGGAAGAAATAGCATATTTGTTGACAACAGAAGTTAGAAGCTAAATTTCAAAGCGGAGTCTTGCTAGATATGCTCGATCGACTAAAATTAGTTAGTCAGATATCACAAGTCTCCGCTAATTTATTTAATAATATTACACATGAGCTAGAAATTGCGCGTCAAGCATGGGACAAGATTTCTATAGACCCCAATTTTAATACTAATATTTTAGCAGCTAAGTCGCCTTGGGTTTTGCCCAGTTGGGATGAAAACTTAAATTTAGCGCACAAATCTAAAATTAATAATTCTAAACTTAATATAAAGCACAGTGTGAGAGATTATACGATAATTTCTACGGACGGTTCACAAGTTTATCCAGATCGACAGATGGGCACTAATTGTTTTTTATTGAATATTGGTACCGTGATTTTAAAATATAATAGTACTAGTAATA
Source organism: bacterium (assembly GCA_947486885.1). Lineage (GTDB taxonomy): Bacteria > Babelota > Babeliae > Babelales > JABDEC01 > CANKVQ01. Next base: position 724 of record CANKVQ010000062.1, on the reverse strand, counting down.
GCACTGTGCAGCTATTTTCAGAGCCTACTATTTATACTGGTGCCAGTGATTTAGACAGTTTAAGTTTAGTAGAATTAGTGGATTGTAAGCGCCAAGAATTAGAATTGCAAGCTGGATTACAAGCAGTAGCGAAGATCACAACACCTGTACTTTTTTTAATTGATGGGGCGCTAATTTTTTGGCAATTAGAGAACAGTAAATCTGGTACGGCGAAAAAAATTTTTTGGGATAAATATTTAGCTATTTTACATGACTTTTATGAACGCAAAATTTGGTTAGCGGGATATATCAGTTTGCCTAATAGTAAAGAGCTAGTAAATTTACTGCGTATGTCTATGTGTGATCTAAAGCCCAACTTGCAGGCTAAACCCAAAATTTTGAATTTTATTAACGATGTACACGTTGCTAGTTTCTATTTAAAAGAATTTGAGTATTCGATAGTTTTTAAAAATCAGGCTGAGATTAGTAAATTATATCCTGCGAACTTGCAACCCCATTTTGTTTATTTTAATACCGGCACTGAAATTGCCAGAATCGAATTTCCCGCTTGGATTGCTCAAGATTTAGTGTTAGTAGATAATATTATGAATTTAATTAGTGATCAAATAATTAAGGGTCGAGGTTATCCAGTAGTGCTTTCTGAAGCGCATGAACAAGCTGTGATTAATTATGCTGAGCGAGAATTTTTTTATCAGCTGCTAGATCAAATTGGTCATAAACATGG
>CANKVQ010000061.1 GCA_947486885.1 bacterium | reverse complement strand
TTTTATTAATTTTAATTACAATTACTGGCATCTATTTATTTAAAGCTAAAAACCAGTCAGAACAAGCTGCTAATCACTCCACTCAAGCAACTATACCAAATATTAAATCACAGCCAACCAAAACTTTAGTCGTCGGCACTGCTAGTGGCTATGCTCCCTTCGTAAGTGTCAATGAAAACGGCGATTATGAAGGCTTCGATATAGACGTCGCTCAAGCACTCGCTAAGCAACTAAATCTAAAACTAGAAATTAAAGACTTAGGCTCCATGGCACCACTTTTTATGGCCCTCGAACAAGGCTCTATCGATGTGATTATCTGGGGAATCTCAATTACGCAAGATCGCTTAAATAAAGTCGCGCTAGTACGTTACTGTGGCGACGATACCAAAAGTTTTCCCATGATTTTTTGGAAGACAATACCAGTTAATATTAAATCGATTAACGACATGCAAAACTTAACCGTCTGCGTTGAACCAGCTTCAATTCAAGATAGCATGCTAAGTAAATATGATTTTATCGAGCGTAAATTTACTGAAAAAATCGATGATGCTTTACTAAATATTCAATATGGCAAAGCTGATGCAGCACTAGTAGAACCAGCAATCGCAGCTAAATTTAAAAATAAGTATCCCCAAATTAAAATTTTAGAAATCCCATTGGCACCTGAAGATCAAATCCAAGGCATGGGGATTGTAATTAAAAAAAATAATTTAGAATTAATCACACAAATTCAACAAGCTGTTCAAGAATTAACAAAATCTGGTGAAATCAAAAAATTTGCTGAATCTTGGTTTTAAAAACGAGAAAGATATTTATCATGCTCAGTAACTATTTTATGTTATTACTAAAAGGCACCGGTGTTTCGATCGGTGCCTGGATACTAGCTGGTTCAGTTAGTTTATTTTTGGGCACGCTATTGGGAATCTTAAGTGCGCGCCAATTAAAACTCACTAAAACACGTTATTTAATTCGCGTATATAGTTTTATTACCAAGGGCGTACCAGCTTATGTACAAATTTTAATTGCCTACTTTGTGATCCCAGCACTATTGGGGATTAACTTATCTGGTTTTCTCGCAGCCACACTCGCACTCGCTTTTTGTTCCAGTGGCTATATTACTGAAATTATTCGTGGCGGAATTAATTCGATTTCGAAGGGCCAATGGGAAGCTTGTCGCGTCTTGGGATACCCTACTAAAATTACTTTACGTTATGTAATTTTGCCGCAAGCTACACGTAATATTTTACCAGCTTTATTGGGCGAGCTAGAGCAGCTATTAAAAAGTACGGCGCTATTGGCAACCATCGGGGTAACTGAATTAACCAGAACTGGCATGAATATTATTTCACGTGAACTAAACCCAATTCCAGTTTATCTCACAATTGCTGCGATTTATTTAATACTCTCAGCAATCTTAAATTTAATTACATTTAAACTAGAACAACGTCTAAATTTAGGAAATTAGAAAATGGAAGCCATAGAATTTATTGTGGAAAAACAACATGGCAAAACAATTGAGATTCCCGAACAATATTTAGGTGTCATATCTGGTACATTTCGCGTAATTATTTTACTAGATACTACAACTGAATCCCCCGTGCGTAAACGAGAATTTAAAGCTGTAAAACTCAAAACTAAAGAATTTTAATAATTTAGTAAATTAAACAATCATGCAAATTTATTAGCTGCCTTTAATTCAAATTGTTTGAACTTACGTAATACTTTACCAAAATTTTCAAGCCGATCGACAACTGCTGGTTTATTTTGCTGTTCTGCAATTTTTATTAACTCTTGAAGTTCAGTTGGTGTTAAACCACCATTGTTTGGCCGAACTAAAAATTCCATAATTACTTCATTTACATGACGGTCACTTGTATTATCCATAAGCACTTGATTAATTGCCGTAAAAGCTTGCGAAGGTTGATTTAAATCTTTTTTAATTCCAAACAACTCAGTTTTATAATTTAAAATTCCATTGGTATATTGATCTATACCTATACAGCTAACTAAAGCTATAAGCGCTTGTGGTATAAATAAAATAAGTATCGCGCGCTTACGATCAAGTTCAGTAGCAACTTTTTTATTGCCATATTGCTGCAGTACCCATATGCCTAAAAAAGCAGCTCCCAATGCATAAAGCACCAGCCCTAAAATGGATGTCGTAAATATCATCAAATACAGTGAATCTGCAGCTGTTATACCGATAGCAGTTACAACCAACTGTTGTGCAGCATTCAGAAACAACGCTGCTCCTAACTGTTGATATAACACAATGGGCATTACTACCACTACAAAGCTTAAACTTGCCATATGCAGCGTGGCCCATAAACTTTCTAACCAAGTAGATTTTAAAAGATACTTTACTGGCCACAATAAAAATATGGTCTGTAAAATAACAGCTACGGCTAAAATAGCTAGCGCATAACCCATATTAAATAATAAATATTTTACAGAAATATAGCTGGTATAGTTACCTGCTACTGAAAACACAAAATAAACTATAAAGGCCAAAATTTGCAGACTTTTGTGAATTGGTAATTTATATAATGGAAAATTTTTAAACATTTAAAATACTCCCCTAAATTATTAACTACTGACACCACCGCCAACTGCTGCTGACTGATTTTAACTCTAAAATAGAACCCCAAACTTAAAATAGCAAATTAGTAGATATAAAAATAATAGATTGGACTTTCCTACAAACACCTATCTATTTTCTTAAATCTTGTACAAAGATCAAATTTGCTCTAACCTGTCTTTTTGTGCTACTTTAAGTTTCAATTTTCAAATAGCACAACTTTAACCTGAAGAATAAGTTTTATTAAACTTTAAAGAAAAATAATTTCCTAGGGGCTTTTTATGCTAATTAAACGTGATATCGAAACTATTTTAGGCGATTATGCCAAATTTCCAGCCGTGGCAATTCTAGGCCCTAGGCAATCTGGTAAAACTACTTTAGCTAAAAAGTTTTTTACTAATCATAAATTTTTGTCATTAGAAGATCCTGCAACACGTGAGTTCGCGTTTTCTGACCCGCTTAATTTTTTACGCTCAAATGAAAACCCATACGGTCTGATTTTGGATGAATTTCAATATGTGCCACAAATTATGTCATATATTCAACTCGAAGCAGATAGCAAAAATCGCCCAGGTTATTTTGTACTAACCGGTTCACAAAATTTTTTGATGAACCAGGCAATTACGCAATCGCTAGCTGGGCGCGTCGGCATTCTAACGTTATTGCCCTACTCGATCAACGAACTAGCTCAAAATCAACTTTTACCAGATTTTTCAAATAACTTAATTATTAATGGCAGTTATCCTAGACTGTATACTGAAAAATTAATCGCCCAACAATTATATAGCTCTTATATTCACACTTATATTGAACGTGATGTGCGGCAACTAACTAATGTTGGTGATTTAAATTTATTTCAAACTTTTATTATGCTCTGCGCTGGCCGCGTTGGGCAATTATTAAATATTTCCGATATCGCAGTTAGTTGTGGTATTAGTGCGCCTACGGTTACTAAATGGTTAGCTATTTTAGAAGCCAGCTATATTGTATTTAGATTAGCGCCCCATTTTAAAAATTTTAATAAACGAGTAGTTCATAAACCAAAATTATATTTTTATGATACAGGTATTGCTTGTAATCTACTGGGTATTAATCACGATAAAGATTTACTAGCTAGCCCATTTCGCGGGCCACTATTTGAAAATTTAATAATCACTGATTTTATGAAGCAGTTCCAAAATTTGGGTCAACGACCAGCTTTATATTTCTGGCGCGATAAAAATGGGCATGCTGAAGTTGATGCTTTAATCGAAATTGCTAGCCAATATTTAATTCCCATCGAGATGAAAGCTTCAGAGACTATATCTAGTAACAATTTTTTTAACAGCTTAGGATTTTGGAATAAACTAGCTGATACTAAACCTGAAAATAATTACGTAATTTATGCTGGTGCAGAAAATCAAATACGCGCCAAAGGTAATATTATTAGTTGGCGCAAAACTGGTAAAATAGTTAATACAATTTTAAC
>CANKVQ010000060.1 GCA_947486885.1 bacterium | reverse complement strand
CGTTCTAGCGCTGCACACCAATCAAGTAAATTTGATAAAATAGATAATTTTGACGAACCCGCTGGGTTTTTAGAAGCTGACGATTTTACAGCATACATGACCCAAGAAAAACCAACTAAATTTCAAAGATCAGCTAAAACTTCAACACAAAAGTCAACTTCTAGATATGGCAAGCCAGATAAGTTTTCTAATAAAAACAAGTTCGAAAAATCTACCAAATTTGATGACAAGCATAAATCAACTAGTAAGCTCGTTAAAAAACCGGCCCAGTTTGGCAAACCAGTTCAACTAGTAGACCAAGAATTAATTTACGGAATTCATCCAATCATTGAACTTTTAAAAGCTAAAAAACGCAAATTATATAAAATCTATACTACTAATCCAGAGCCAAAAAATTGGGCGCAAATTGCGAGATTATTACCTAATTATACTGAAATAGTCTATAAAGAACGCGCTGGTTTAGATAATTTAGCTCAAAGCACTGATCATCAGTCTGTGGTTGGTTTAGTTAGTCCATTTATATTTCGTAAACAATTTTTCGCTCCAAAATTACACCCCTTTTTATTATTACTAGATAATATTCAAGATACTCGAAATTTAGGTGCTATCTTACGTTCTGCTTACTGCACTGGCGTAACTGGCGTAATTTTAACAACTAGACATTCTGCGCCAATCACTCCAGCTGTGCTTAAAGCTTCTGCTGGACTAGCTGAGCACCTGGAGATTCACTTAACTCCTAATGCTACCTTAGCTGTTCAAACACTCAAAGATAACGGTTGTAAAATTTACTTGGCAACTGTCGATGAAAGTAAAAATGCTGCCGATCTAACTTATGAATTGCCAGTATGTTTAGTAATTGGCAATGAAGCAACAGGTATCTCAAAAAGTATTATGGGTGCTGGTCAGCATATTACAATCCCACAAATTAATTCTGAAGTTTCATATAATGCTTCAGTAGCTGCTGGAATTTTATGCTTTTTAATTAGCAATCAAAACAAGTTGATCAAATAAATTATTTTAAATTTAAAAATTAAAAAAGAGTTGCTTAATGTTTATTATCGAAGGCAATATCGGTGCCGGTAAGTCTACGTTTTTAAAATTAGCTGGCCAAAATTTAGATCATGTAACTATTGATTTAGAGCCTGTCGATTGTTGGCAACAGCAATTATTTGGACAGTCGCTTTTAGGTCATTTTTATACTGATCCTAAGCGTTGGGGCTATACCATGGAGACTTTTACACTCATGGTGCGTATGGCTGATAATATTCGACGCACTACTAGCCTAAAAAATTATCAGCTAACTCACGCTAACAACCAATCTAATAGTTCGCTATTAGTCGAAAGATCGATTTACTCAGGCCGTTATTGCTTTGCTAGCAACAGTTACATCAGTGGCTTTATGAATGATCTAGAATGGGGCTTGTATACTCAAATGTTCGATTTTTTAACCTCTAAACAACATAATCCATTATATGACATACCATCTGGCTTTGTGTATCTTCGAACTAGTCCCGAGATTGCTTATCAACGTACCAATCAGCGTAAACGAGTTGGCGAATCTGGAATTCCAATCGAATATTTAACTGAAATTAGTCGTAAACACGATGAGTTTTTGTTAGATAAAATTAATTTACCAACAGCATTGCAAACTGTGCCAGTATTAGTACTTGATGCTAATACTGATTTTGAAACTAACCCAATAGCTTTAAAAGTTATGCTAGATCAGCTGCAAATTTTTATAGAAAATACCAGTAGTAGATTATAAATTGTTACACAAATGAGCTGATAATACACATGCAAATAAAACTTTTTGTCTTAAAATTCTTAATATTTACATTCAATTTACAGATTAATTTAATTGCAGCACAATTTAATCCCGGTGATCGGCTAGTAATTAAAGAATCAGTTGTTGATTTTAGTACTTCTTGTTTAGGATCACGATTAGCAACGCTAAATGCACCAGCTTCTCCTGAAGTTCGCAAATGTCATCGCGCCCATCAGGGTTTATTCAATGAAATAGTAAATTACGATACTTGTTTAGATACAACTATCCAAATTAGCTATAAAAATATTATTTATGGTTTTGACGAACAAACCAAACAACCGCTACAAAGTTTTTGGACTAGTGCAAATCAAGTAGCTCTTATAGCAGATTTAGCGCCAGAATTAGTAGCCGCTATACCAACCGAAAATACTCCTAATATCACACTAATTTACCCTACGCATAATTTATCAGTGGGGACTAAATTGGTGAGGGTCCCGGAACTAGATCAAGTTGATAGTTATGCCGTAAAAATTAATAATTATGCGCAAAATATTTGCGAAACTGTACAAATTAAGAAAATTAATAGCTTAATTGATCAACCAAGAACTAAAGTTGAAGCGCGTGTTTTGTTTGTGAATATACTTAGCAAATTAATTGATCGTGTTTCACATCAACAGTCTGATGCTACAGGTGTATCTAATTTAATTATCCCATATGTTTGGGGCGGCAGTAGTTTTATAACAGCCAACCAAATTACTGATTTTTCCCAAATCAATGGCGCTTGGGAACGTCCTAAAATTAAAGCTATTTATACTGGCTATGATTGTTCAGAGTTAGTAATGCGTTTTGCTAAAATTGCAGGGCTAGATTTCCCTTGGAAAAATAGTAAAACTATTAGTGATTGTTGTCCAGTATTAACAGAGCAAGATCAAATTGAAATTGGTGATTTAATTTGGGTACCAGGACACATTATGATTATTAGTGACATTATAAATCCCGAAATTATTCATGCCCGTAGTTATAGTGGTGGCTATGGCTGTGTGCATAAAGGCCCATTTGCTGAAACTATTGTGAATGCTAACTCTATTACAGAGCTACGTGAACTTTATGTTAATAAGCAACCATTAATCTTAACTGATAAACTTGGCAATAAGCGTGAGTATACTGAATTTAAGATTTTAAAATTAAATTAAATTATAAAAGTGCTTATGAAGAAATTTATACTTGGTATCTTAATTTTAATTAATCTTAATCTCACTTATTCTATTTCACCTGAAGATGCCAGCTGTTTAATTACCAATCGCGAATTAACTGAGCTACAAAAAAGTAATTAAACAACAATTACTTAGCATAATCTACTCGTTTTAAAGTAAAATCAACCAGTGCATCATCACGAACTTCTTCAGTGAAACCTAGGCCCAAATATAGTTTGATCGCAGTCGGATTATTGGTGCGCGTAACTAATTTAATTAATGAAATAGCTGGATCTTTAAATAAGTCATCAATCGCTGAACGCATTAACTGTTTGGCATAACCACGACCGCGATATTCTGGCAACACTTGAATAATATGAATCTGACCTTGATAAGCTTTTTTCTTATAATAAGTTATAAAACCCGCCATCTTACCATTGACCAAAAAAACTTTAATTTTTTCTTTGCCTTGTAAATCTGCATTATATTTATTTGGCGAATTAGTATCTATCATGTGTTCTGGTGAAAAAGAACTACGATCACCGCTCACTAGCCAATACCAATCTTTATCAAAAATATCTAAAATTACTTGGCGATCACGTTTAGCATTATAATTATTAATGCCATCTGAAACAGGCCAATATAAATAAATTATCATACCGATAACAGCCGTTCCAATCAACATTAAGCCTGCTACAAAATACTTATATAAATTTTTTAAATTCAAACTTTTATTTTCCATAATTACTTGCCTGTGCTCAAATATAAATTTTACTTAATTCAATTTTACTTAACTTATTTAATTTTAAATTCTTTTAAATTAATCGCTTGCAATACTAAGCCATGTGCTGGCGCTGTCATTAAAGTATGCGTCGGATTTTTTTGCGCTAATACTAATTTTAAATCTGCAATAGTTAGTTTAGGCATAGCCGCAATTTTTAACGCTGCCCCTGCCATCCGACGTACCATATACTTCAAAAAACTGTGTCCTCTAAATTCTATACGGTAAGATTGTCGTTCTGCAATATATGTAACTTTAGTAGAGATGATTGTCCGCACAGTATTTTCACGCTCATTACCCGTACAAAAAGACCGAAAATCATGTGTGCCTTCAAAAACTTTTAGTGCTTGTGATAATTTGTTCAAATCTATTTTATAACCAT
>CANKVQ010000059.1 GCA_947486885.1 bacterium | reverse complement strand
TTTACTTGAATTTATAATATTCTTGAATCATTAAACTTATACCAGTATTTAGATTTATTAATGGCCGCCAACCTAAATTAGTAATTTTGTTAATATTTAGTAATTTTTGTGGCGTACCATCCGGAAATTCAGCGTTAAATTTAATTTCACCGGTATAACCCAAAATTGTTTTAATTTTATCAGCTAACTCTCTAATAGTTAAATCTTGACCAGAGCCAATATTAATTTGCTGATTATCGGTATAATTTTGCATCAATAAAATACAGGCTTGCGCAACATCATCCGCATGCAAAAATTCTCTCCGAGCATTACCAGTACCTAGTAACATGACAGTTGGTATTTGAGCTTGTTTAGCGCGATAAATTTTTTGAATCAAAGCAGTTAATACATGCGAGGTTTCTAAGTTCCAATTATCGCCAGGCCCATATAAATTACAAGGCATGCAACTAATAAATTTTGTTTGATCTGGATACTGCTTATTAAACGCTTCACATAATTTAATACCAGCAATTTTTGCAATAGCATAATATTCATTACTAGGTTCTAATTTACTAGTCAACAAACAATCTTCTACCATCGGTTGCGATGCAAATTTTGGATAAATGCAAGATGATCCCAAAAATAGCAACTTCTTAGTTTTATACTTAAAAGCAGCTTTGATTACATTTAACTCAATCGCTAAATTATCATAAATAAAATCAGCTGGATAAGTCATATTAGCTTTAATGCCGCCTACTTTAGCCGCTGCTAAAAAAACATATTCTGGTTTTTCACGATTAAAAAAGGCTTCCACTTGATCTTGTCTTCGCAAGTCAACCTCTTTAGAATTGCAAGTAATTATATTAGTATGACCCTGCACTGTCAGTGCCCGTACAATTGCACTACCAACCAGACCATTATGCCCAGCAACATAAATTTTGCTTTGAAAAGTAAAATCGGCACTAGTTTGTACTGATTTGCCACAAATTAATATTAAAATAAAAGCTAAAAGTTTTTTTTTAAATAAATTCACCACACGCTTCTCCCGATTTTTTTACTTTGCTTAATTTTTAATTAATGGCAAAGCCTAAGATATGTACTCAACAAAATCAAATCTTATTTAACAAATTGCTTTGCATATATTTAAACCAAGCATACACTTTAAATATGCAGATTTTACAAACAAACTTTAAAGCTTTCATTCCAACAGACTCAACCGTGATTATTGGTTTATCCGGAGGTCCTGATTCTGTATTTTTATTACATCAGTTAATTATTTTACAAAAAACTCATAATTTTCAAATTATTGCCGCCCATTTAGATCATGAATGGCATACTGAATCTTATCAAGCACGAGAGTTTTGCATACAGCTATGTACTAGCTTACCAGTAACTTTTATTTCCAAAACCATTAGCCAACTAAATTTTAAGCCTAAACAAACCGGTTCTCAAGAAGATTTGGGTCGGCAATATCGCCGTTATTTTTTTGAACAATTAGCTGCTGAACATACTCCAGCTAAAATTTGGCTAGCGCATCACCTAGATGATCAAATCGAAACTTTTATTTTGCGCTTAATTCGCGGCGCTAGTTTAACCGGCTTAACTGGAATTAAAACTCATACTGGTTTATATATACACCCCCTATTACAACTAACTAAGCTAGAAATTTTAAGCTATTTAACTATTAATAAGCTTAATTATTTTACTGACCCGACCAATAGTTCATTAGATTACTTACGTAATAAAATTCGACAAACTGTCCTACCAGCACTCGCTCAAACTGATCCAAGATTTAAGCAAAATTTTAATCGCAGCTTAACTAAGTTACAAGCCAGCGAGCAGTTTATTACTAGGCACACCAGTAAAATTTACCAGCAAGTAATTACTCCTGAATATTTATTAAATCTGAAGCTTTTTAATAATTTAGAAAATTATTTACAAGCCAGAGTTTTATTACACTGGCTCTGTCAATCTGGTGTTAAATTTACACTTAGCGAAAAATTTTTAGCTGAAATCTTACGCTTTTTACAACACCCAAACTCTACCAAGTCTCACAAATTAGGCACCTGGCAAATTAGTAAAAAAGCTGGCTTCGCTCAGATTTCTAACAATTAATCAAAATTTTCGGGATCAATTTTTCGTGATTTCCAATAATTTGGACCATAACTAACGGTAATCTGTTTCCCTGTTGGAATATCTTTATCCGCGATATAGACCGCATACCACAATCCATCAATTGGCACATCAATTTTACGCGTATTCGGCTGATTGGCATGATTTACATAACGCATTTCATTGCCCTCATATTTAGAATCTAAAGAAACTTCTATGGGTTCGCCCTGGCTATTTTTCTTAGACGGATAAACCCACGAAAAAGTCGTATCGTTCACAAAAGCTTTATCTTTAATAATTCCAGTGTATTCACCAATTAGATCCCCTTTATGAATTGGTGCTTCTGCAAAAACACCATAACCAACTTTGTCGCTAATAAAACGTAAACTGATCGGTGCTACATACCCAGTTTTAATCTGGGCACCATATTGTTTAGTATACTGTTCATATTTTTTGGGCTCTTTGATATATGGCTCATGTTGTTTAATATCTAAACCTTCTAATTGCTTAGTTTCAAAAATCGAATTATGTAAATATTTAAGTTTTTTTTCTTGAAAAACTTCAATATTTTTTTGTCGCTGCGCCTGAGCATCCACCTTAGTATCTGTTAATACAGTTGATAATTGATCAATTATTACTGGACAATTATGGCTAAATTTACAATAGCCACTATAACCAACTAGACCTGCTAAGATTACAGCTAATAATAATAAAATTTTTTTAATTATTTTAGGCATACAGACCCCTAAACTAGCGTTCAAATAACTTTTTTAATAAAATATCTTTAAATTTAAAAAAGATTTACTATGCAAACTAAAAAATCTTGCTTCTAGAAGTCAATTAAAAATTATAAACATACCTAAACTAAAAACCGACTCTTGTTTTTGTAAAAATTTTAATTTTTTAAAAAGTTATACAAAAATTTCCCCGTTAACTTCTCTTATGTTATAATAATCCACTGAATCTCGAATTATAAATCTAAATCGAGATTAACAACCTAGGTGATTGTAATAAATAGTACTAATTTTAAGTAAAATAATTATCATATTTTTTAATTTTCGATGGGTATACAATGACTAAATTCAATCAAATTATTTCTTTGACTCTCTTAATCACCGCATGTAACACACAAATTTCAAGCACAGGTCTAGACGCAGCCACAGCTGCAGGATTAACTGCAGAATATCAACGTTGCTTAGCCATTACTCCATCTCGTACCGGACTTAGTCTAAGAAAATTAGTCCGTAAAGAATCGCAAGGACAATGCTTAAGAGCTTTAAGTACCGAATTAGTTAAATTAGTTGGGCCTGCTGTGAAAGCAAAACAAGCTAAAATTGTATCTGACATTGAAGCAATGCAAGCCCTTAAAGATAACAAACGTACTGTAGAATACGCCGCAGCTTTAGTTAGTTTCTTAGATTTGCAATTAGCAGTACCAGCACCAGCTAAAATCGTAGAACCAGCTGCAACAGTTGCTCCAGAAGCTTCAACTTCAGCAACAACTGCTGCTTCTGAAACTACACCTGCAGCTTCAGCGACTGCTGAAAACACTACTAATAATACAACTGCAGCACAGTAAATTTTTTAATTTAAAAATAGATCTAATCAAAATTTAAGAGGTCAGTTGTTTAAAGCTGACCTCTTGTGTATTAATCAATGGATATACTACCATGCTTAAATTAAACCAAATTATCGCTTTGATGATCTTATTGGCAATCTGCCATTCTCAAATCGCTAATACCAATAAAATTACAAACTCTGAATACAACGAACTTATCTCAGAGTTTCAAAGATGCAGCAATATAACCCCTTCTAAATCTGGTCTAAGCATAAGACATAGATTAGCGGGTGAAGAAACTCGAGGTCATTGCTTCAGAAACTTTACTACAAAAATGTTACCGTATGTTACACCTGCTGCACAAGCCAAAATGGCTGCAATAGATTTCCAAACTATTGCTAATAAACGCCAGTTCGAAATTAATTAATGCATAGGTTTTTAACTACTTTTGGTTTAAAAACTTGAGGTTTAAATTCTTTAAAATTATAAGCAGCTATTGCTGAACAAATTTGTACGAAGTATGCAATTTTGCTGCGATTCTTAGATGATTCT
>CANKVQ010000058.1 GCA_947486885.1 bacterium | reverse complement strand
TTAAAAATAGGAGACTGAAAGTAGCATGCCAAATCAGCGCAAATCTAAAAACCTACTTTTAACTCTAATACTAAATTTAATTAGTTTAATTTTAGTAAATTTTAATTTACAAGCGCAACTAACATCAGAGATAAAGACTAATAATTTACAAACCCAAATCGATAAATTGCAGTATCAAATAGATCAACTATCTCAAAATAATAATTTAGCTCCAGAAAATTTAAAAGTTCGTAAAAAATTTAAATATTTAGCTGATCACAAACTAGATGTTCAAGCTACTGAAGCACCAGTCACATTTACTAGTCAGCTGTTTACTGAAAATTTTACGGTTGATCTATTTACTAATCTACAAGTCGATTATTTTTTGGGTCATGCGCTAGAATTATTTAACTGTAATAGTTACGACGACTACATGTTCACTCAAGGGGCCCTCGATCTGGGAATCGACATTGCCAAAGTTGCTGGTCCACGGCATCATGAACTATTTTTTGACATTCGCGCCAAAGGTGTTTTTGGTAACAGTGGTATTTTCAATGGCACTATCCCACGCCCGATTAAGATTGGTCTGGGTCGCACCGAAAATAGTTATTCTTTTCAGCCGGCACTCCAAAATTTATGGCTACGTGAACTCTGGTTTAAATATAATCTTGATCCAACTTATCATACTGATTTGCAAATTGGGCTTTTTCCTTACGCCATCGGCTCAGGTCTAGTTTTAGGTAACGGTTACAAAGTTGGCAAAATTATTCCAGGCTTTTACGAAGAACGTTTCGTAGATCAATTCAGACCTGGAATCATGCTCTCTGGCGATATTTGGCCCGCCTGTTTAAGCTATAAAGTTTACGCTGGGCTCAATGCTAATTACAGTTCCAATTTTTATGACACAGCCCAATTTACTTATGCCCAAAGCCCTTTTTGGCGCGAACATCCCGAACGTGGCAGCTTCTTTAATAACACCATCGGGGCACTTGAAATCGAATATCATAGCGAAAGTGATCAGCACCAAACTGCTGTGCGGCCATATCTGATTATTAATCAAGATAACTTTCAGCAAGTGGAATTTCCCGGCGATGCCTCTAGTACCCTAGGAATCTTAGGTCTTAATATCGAAACGCAAAGCAACTGCTGGAGCTTCTTTTTAGAAAGTGCCTTTAACTTTGGTTCACAGCATGTACAATTTTGGGATCGTGACTTTATAGAGTTTATCTCCAAACCAACCCACATGCATTTATTTCAAAATTTTCCCGTTTCGCCACTTTTGCCTCCACCACCCTGCTGGAAACAAGCCACTACTTCACCCTGCCCAGAAAAACTCAGTTATCAAAAATATAATGGCCAAAAGTTTACCGACTGTAATGGCACTGAATATAAAAACTCTTTTGATCGTTATCGCAAAGATTATAAAAATAGTTACCGCGGTGTCATGTTCTACACTGAAGCTGCTTATCGTCATTTACATAGTAACACTTTAGGTACACAGACTACTTTAGCTCTAGCAGCAGGTTATGCTTCTGGCGCTGAAAACCCCAATGATTCTTTTGAAAAAATTATGGCTAATCGCTTATATGGCACTTGCACTGGTACCGGAGATGATTCTGGCCCCTGCAGTGGTATTACTACCATGCAAGATTATAGTAAAAAATATAAAGGTTTTGTGGGCGTCGACCAGATGTTTATCAATCGTGATGTCTACTCTGTTTTCATGCTAGAAGCACAGAAATTAAATCGACCATTAGCTACTGGTGAATCACGCTTAACTTATCCATTATTTTCTAATTTGGCTTTTATTGGTCTAGGTGCTAAATATGATCAAACAGTTGATCTCGAGCGTGCATTTACACTTAGATTTAATCTCTTAACTTACTGGCAAGCACACGCTACTAAAAAAGGTTATAACTACGGTTTAGATATCTTATTTGCTTTAGGGTCATGCGGTCAAGCTGCTACCGACTGCTTTGTACCGCAATTAATTGCCGATGCTAATAAATGTCTTTCACAACATCTCGGCTCAGAACTTAACTTTGCTTTAAACTATCAATTCGATCAAAATTTAAATTTTTATAGTTCATTTGCAGCCTTTTTCCCCGGCGACTACTACCGTGATGCAGCTGGAAAAATTATTCCATTAGAAGTGCAATATCAACTGGCTTCAGTTGATTATAGTGGCTATGAAATGAATCGCCAAAAATATGATATTGGCCTCGGTGATAGTACCGCTCTAATCTTTAATATCGGCTTTGGTTATACTTTCGATACTGCACCGAAACAAAAAGCCGTCTTTAGTCCGGCTTTCAAAAATGATTTAAAAATGCTTGATTGCAACCCTACTACCAAAGTTACTACAACTAAATTGATCGATGTTAATCCTCAAGTTACGATTATTACACCAACGCCTACTAAACGCATAGCAATCCCAGATTTAGAGTTATTAGAAATACTTGAATATCAAGCACCACCACCAACAATTACACCGTCACGTTTAACAATTACATCTCACCACACACCACTTGTTATACCAATTATTACAACCCCAAAATCACAGTTGCTACCAAATTTAAATATACCTGAATATCAAGCATCAGTAACAAAATCAACTACACTAGCTACTAGTGCTTGCCCTAAAGTAATTACTTTTGATTTGCCAACTGTTAATCCCCAAGAGCTAGAATTCTCAAAACCTGTCACTAAACGACTTAAAAAAAAAGTAGCTACCGCTATTAATGTTAATCTAGATCCTAGTTTATTAACTTATGAATCTAACTATCCTGTACAACCAACTAGATTACAGTTTACACCCACAGAATCGGCCGTTATTATCACTACTGTGCCAAATTTACAACTGCATACTGCTAGTTATCAAACTCCCAAATTAAATTTCTTAAGCTCTCAACTATCCCCAGCTGCTCAACCATACTTAACAATCACCCATCAGCAAGCACCAATTATTACCCCTGCTGTCTCCGTCCTAAAAACTCAAACATTACCTAGTGTAAAAACTTTCACACATCAAATCCCAGTTGCTACACCAAGCCCCAAACTAATTTTAACTACTAACACCTGCGCTCAGGTAATCACTTTCGATTTGCCAACTGTTAATCCCCAAGAGCTAGAATTTAAAAAAAAAGCAACTACAACTATTAGTGTTAGTCTAGATCCTAGCTTATTAACTTATGAATCTAACTATCCTGTACAACCAACTAGATTACAGTTTACACCCATAGAATCGACCGCTATTACCGCTATCGTGCCAAATTTACAACTGCATACTGCTAGTTATCAAACTCCCAAATTAGATTTCTTAAACTCTCAACTATCCCCAGCTGCTCAATCACGCTTAACAGTGACCAATCAACAGATACCAATTGTCACCCCTGCTGTCTTCGTCCTAAAAACTCAAAAATTACCTAGTGTAAAAACTTTCACACATCAAATCCCGGTTACTGCACCAAGTCCCAAACTAATTTTAACTACTAATTCTTGTGCTTCAATAAGCATTTTCGATTTGCCAACTATCAATCCACAAGATTTAGTCCCAGCCAATACTGCTATTAGTATCGACCCTAGTGTATTAACTTATGAACTTAACTATTCTGTATCAGCAACTAAATTACAATTTACACCAATCAAACCGATTGTTACTACCACTATCGTGCCAAATTTACAACTGCATAGTGTTAATTATCAAAATCCTAAATTAGATTTTTTAGTAGCTAAAACACCAACTTTACAATCAGCTAAATTAATTACTCAGCCACAAGTACAAATTATTACTTTACCCAAAACTACAGTCGCAAATATGAACTTAGCTTGCACTACAATTAACTGCCAAAATCCAGAATTAGCCATTTTAAAATATCAAATACCTAAATTCACAAAATCCCAGACTTTAGTTTGTCCAACTTGTACTGGTTCAAATTTGCATTTACCAAAACCAAATCATACAGACATTGCAACTGAGGTTACTAAACTAATTGCACTAAATATTCCTAAAATTATTAAATTAAACAACACCAAATCACCAAGCACTAATTTGTATTCGCCAAAAACAGAACGTATCACTGCTACTCCAGTCCGTACACGCAAATCTCGTTCTGATTTTGATGCACCAAGTTTAACTCAAGCAGAATTAGAACTAATCGAAAATTATAAGAAAAATTTTGCTATTTAAAAGTTATCTAGATTTGATTTTTGCGGTTACTAATGCTATGGCTGAATAATCATAATCTCGAAAAACA
>CANKVQ010000057.1 GCA_947486885.1 bacterium | reverse complement strand
GCAGGTTCTGGTACAGCTTTAGTAATCGCAGTTGGTACTGATACACAATTGGGTAAATTAAACAAATTGGTTTTGACTGTAGAAAAAGATTTGCCATTGCAACATGAATTAGAAAAATTATCGTACTGGATTATTATTTTTATAGTAGCTGTTTGCTTAATATTATTACTGATAGGCTTGATTACGGGTAAGGCGTGGGCAGAACTACTAGCGATGCTCACGGCTTTATTTATTTGTGTAGTTCCTGAGGGGCTACCGGTAGTATTAACGCTGGTATTAGTGACTGGTGTTTATCGCATGGCTAAGCGTGATGTGCTAGTTAAAAAATTACGCGCCATAGAAGTGCTTGGGCGGATAGATTTAGTTTTAACTGATAAAACTGGTACTTTAACGCGTAATGAGATGATGGTTTTAGAGTGTTTTGCTGATCAACAGTTATATAAAATTACTGGGCAGGGTTATTTCCCAACAGGTAAAATATTCGATCAGCAAGCTAAATCTATACAGTATGATCAAGTATTACCAGGCTCTAAGCTATATCAAGCTGGTTTGGCAGCCGCCCTTTTGAGTAACGCAGAACTAGAATTTATACCAGAGCAGCAGATATTTAATCTTAAGGGGGACCCAACTGAGGCAGCGTTTAAGATTTTTGCGCAGAAACTAAATTTAAATGCAAGTCAGTTATTAAATAGTTATAAGCTTAAACAACGTCTAGCTTTTGATGTTCAGAGCAGATTACAAGCTGGTTTGTATCAATTAAGTTCTGAAAAAGAGCTAATTTTAGTATTGGGTGCACCAGAAAAAATTTTAGAGCTGTGTGATATTTTACCTGAAAAATTGATTGGGATAAAAGCAGAGTTAACCCAGTTGCTAGCCAGCGGTTTAAGAGTAGTAGCTTGCGCGCAAAAAACCGGCGTAAATTTTGGTGGATTATCAGCAGAATTAAAAAATTTAGAATTTGTGGCACTATTTGGGATTCAGGATGCTATTAGAGATGATGCGCGAGCTAGTATAGCTGCGGCGCAAATGGCTGGCATAGATGTGGTCATGTTAACTGGAGATCACCCAGAAACAGCTGTTTTTGTGGCTAAAAGTGTTGGCATATTACCAATAATTTTGCCAACAGATATTGCTAAAAATAATAAAAATTTAATCTTAACTGGTGCTGAATTTAGCAAATTCTCGATCGAACAGAAAAATTTGGTACTAAATCAAGTAGCTGTTTTTGCGCGGGTCTCTCCACAAGAAAAATTTGAAATTGTGCAGCTATACCAAGCTCAAAAAAGATTAGTAGCAGTAACTGGTGATGGCGTGAATGATGCGCCAGCTTTAGCTACCGCGAACATAGGTATTGCAATGGGCGGTATTGGGACAGAGATAGCTAAGCAAGCAGCAGAATTAATTTTACTAAAAGACGCTTTCTCAGGAATAGTTTATGCAATTGAGCAGGGGCGGCATATTTTTTACACACTAAAGCGGGTGATCTTATATTTTTTTGCAACTAACTTAGGCGAAGTATTTGTAGTGATGGGTGCGTTATTATTAAATTTACCAGTGCCAATTTTGCCAGCCCAGATTTTGTGGTTAAATTTAGTGACAGACGGTTTTTTAGATATTGCTTTATCGATGGAGCCAGAAGAGCAAGATACGCTTTCTTATAATTGGACGGCTGGTTGCAAGCAATTATTAACTGGTCAGATGTTTCTTAAAATCTTATATATGGCCAGTTTAATGGGCATAGGCTCACTAATTATATTTTATCTAAATTATCAGCAAGATTTAGCTTATGCGCGCACTATGACGCTATTAACAATGGCCATGTTTCAATGGTTTAATGCTTGGAATTGTCGTTCAGATTATAAATCAGTATTTACGCTGGGCATATTTAGTAATCGATGGCTGTTATTAGCCACGTCAGTGGTTTTAGGTTTGCAATTAGCGGTAGTATATATACCAGTGTTACAACAAATTTTTAAAACTGTGTCTATTTCTATGGCAGATTGGTTGATAGTTTTTGGTATATCTATCACAGTATTTGTTATAGAAGAGGGGCGTAAATTTTGGGTCAATAGATCTTATAATCGAGCTAAATAGCTTAATTTTTTAGATTATTTATAGTTAATTTCTAAAATCTTTCTTATTTTAATAGTGTGTGTTAGGCCTGTATCCCAAAGCATGATTTAGTATCAGGATTGCTTTAGGAGAATTTTTAATGTTTGTGCCTAAAAAATTCATTTTTGGTTTAATCTTATTTTCGAACCTAGAGTTCAAATTATTTGGTGCGCAAGCTGAAGATTTGGATAAAGCTGGTGGTGATGGCTGCTATGGCGGCGCTAGTGGACGCGAGCGGACT
Organism: bacterium; assembly: GCA_947486885.1. Taxonomy (GTDB): domain Bacteria; phylum Babelota; class Babeliae; order Babelales; family JABDEC01; genus CANKVQ01. Next base: position 1,901 of record CANKVQ010000057.1, on the reverse strand, counting down.
GATTCTGAATTAAGACACAGAGCTCGCAGTAAATCTGGACGTGGTGATAGCAAAGGTTCAGATCTTGAAATGACAACGTCTAGTCCAGATGTGCCAATTTTAAGAGACATGCTACCTAGATCTGTAGATATACTTAATGCTTTAGTAACTAAAGATCACGTAAAATTAAATTTGCTGGTACAAAAATTTGTTGATCCCAGAGCACATCAGCATTTTCCTACACATATTCCGTATGATAGTTCATTTGCAATTTATGCAGTACAAACTCGACAACTGGAAGCTTTAAATATTTTGGCACAAGTGGAAGATTTTACTAGACCAGATCAAATCCGACGTACACCTATGTCAGTGGCGCGAGAATTGGTTGCAGAGGCTGAAAAAAGGCATGATTCTGTCAGTGCTGATGGGTACCGTCAAGTTGTTGATATTTTAGAAAAAGCACAAGTAGGACAGCACAAATAAATTATTTATTTACAATACTTTTCATGTTGTTTAGTACAGCTGATTTAAGATCATTAAATTGTAATTTTGACATAGCTTTTTCATAACCTCCCAATATTTCAGCAAATTTAGTAACTGCATCTTTAAAAGAGGACTTAGTATTAGTCATATATGGTTGCAAATCTGTTTGATAAATGAGGGAAGATTTAACATTATAAATTTTCAAATGTCTAGATTGGGTATTTATGTCATTTTTTAGTTTACTTAAATTAACTGCTTGTTGTTCATAGATCCATTTAATGAATTTATCTACAGTGGTTAATTGATCAGCATTATATGGAATTAAAACTACTAAAGCTACGTCAATATAATGATTTTTAATATCGTTGTTACTGCCCATTACGATTAATGCGCCCATATAAGCTGGTGCTGGTACTTTTATAATTTGTGGCGTATTAGTTAAGTTGTTGGTAGATATAGTTTGTTGGGAGGCCAGTTCAATAACGTCATTGGTATTATTGTTATCAAGACCAGTGCCACTATTGGCAGGTGTAATGTTTGCGGTAATGGTATTAGATGGGCCTTTGGTGACCCCGATCCTGAAGCTAGCTTCAGGATTATGTGTTGCTGGGGGCAATGTGGCATCACTAGCTTGAATTTGAATTTGATAATTACCTAAAAATAAAATAAATATTGCTACGTTACGTAAATTATTAAGCATCTGTACCCCCTGAAAAATTTTAATAATTCAAAATAGAAAGTTATAACTATTTTAAATTAAAGTTTTGTTAAAGTTCAAGGGTTTTCAACAGATAGCTTAATTAAAGTTTCTTTAGAGCCTTTTCGATTTGTTCTGTAGCTGAAATATATGAATCAGTTTGTTTAAATAATATGGGCTCGCCAAAGGTCACAGTTACTGTACCTTTAGCATGCGGCATAAGCTTATCATATGGGAAAATTTTTTGAATTTCAGGTCCGATTTTAATTGGTATAACAGCTGCCTGCATATCTACTGCTGTTAGGCCAGCTCCATGCTTGAGTGGTAGAACTTGACCATCTTTACTAACTTGGCCTTCTGGAAAGATTATGAGAGAATAATTTTCATCGAGCACTTGGCCCATGTGCTCTAGGCCTAATTTAATATCAGTAGCTTCACGCTGAATTGGAAAAGAATTAAATACTAAATCAGCTAACCAAGCACAATACCAAAAATCTTGGTATAAGAAATCACGAGCTGCAGCAATACGTACTCGTGCACGAATGTTTTTAGGTAAGGCCATTAAAACTATTGCTCCATCAAAATAACTAACATGTGTTGGCATTAGTATAAAGGGACCATTGGTTTTGTTTAGATTTTCTAACCCTACAACATTAACTTTAATCCAATAGCGCATAATAAATAAAAATGAAGTTTGCAAAACAGCTCGCATAGTACGGGCCCACCAAGAAATTGGCCAGTG
>CANKVQ010000056.1 GCA_947486885.1 bacterium | reverse complement strand
TAAAGCTTAAAATAGAAACCAATATCCAAAATTATTTTTTTTTAGTAAATTTAAATCTTAATTTAACTTATAAATTAGCTACTTAAATTAAATATTTAAAATAGAGATTTAAAAAACTTGGACCCAAAATTAATTAATTTAAAAAGTTTGCCGCCGAGCAAAATTCGTAATTTTTCTATTATCGCGCATATCGATCATGGCAAGTCAACGCTTTCAGATAGATTGTTAGAATTAACTGGCACTATTTCAGAACACACCAAGAACGAACAAGTACTTGATAAGTTACAGGTCGAACGGGAACGTGGAATTACTGTAAAAGCCCAAACAGCTTCGATGTTTTATAAATACAAAGGCGAAGAGTATCTTTTAAATTTAATTGACACACCCGGACACGTAGATTTTACTTACGAAGTTTCGCGATCACTCTATGCTTGCCAAGGCGCAATTTTATTAGTTGATGCCGCTCAAGGTGTCCAAGCCCAAACTATGGCCAACTTTTATTTAGCGTTTGAACAAGATTTAACGATTATTCCCGTGATTAATAAAATCGATTTGGCGAACGCGCAAATTGAAACTGTGATGGCGGAAATGGAAAAGTTATTCGATTTTACGCCAGCGCAAATTTTATTAGCTTCAGCTAAGTCTCGTATCGGGATCTCAGAAATTTTAAATAGTGTAATCGAACATGTACCAGCACCAAAAGCTGATTTAAGTTTGCCATTGCGCGCACTTTTATTCGACTCTTGGTTCGATGCTTACAAAGGTATAGTTTGCTTAATTGCGGTCCATGACGGCATTATTCGCAAAGGCGATAATATTATTTTAGCCCAAGCTGGCAAACAATACGAAGTGCTAGAAATCGGTCTCATGTATCCTAATCAAACGCCTACAGATGCGCTCTATGCCGGCCAAGTCGGTTATGTGATTACGGGCATGAAAATGGTCCGCGAAGCCCGCGTAGGCGATACTGTTTATCATAGTAAGCAACCAGTTACACCATTTCCGGGTTTTAAACCAGCTAAGCCCATGGTCTTCTCGGGAATCTACCCAGTTGATAATACCGAATTTGATTTATTACGTGATGCGATTGAAAAGTTAACGCTAAATGACGCTAGCGTAACTGTTGAAAAAAAGAGCTCAACGGCGCTGGGTCTCGGTTTTCGTTGCGGCTTCTTAGGCTTATTACACATGGACGTATTTAAGCAGCGGCTCGAGCAAGAATATGATATAAGCGTAATTATCACAGCACCGAGTGTATTATACAAAATTAAATATACTAACGGTAAACAAGCTGATATCGAAAATCCGTCAGAATTTCCGGAGCCAAATTACATCGACGAGATTTTAGAGCCCATGATTAATGCCACAATGATCACACCTAAGCAATATTTAGGTAATATTTTAAATCTTTGTGAAAGCAAACGTGGCACCCAAGTCGAAATGTCTTTCTTAGGTGAAGAACGGGTAATTTTAAAATATAAACTCCCGTTAAACGAAGTTGCTACAGACTTTTACGACGAGCTTAAATCGTTTAGCTCGGGTTATGCTAGCTTAGATTATGAAGAAGCGGGCTATCAACCAGCTGATTTAGTTAAAATGGATATATTATTAAATGGCGTCGCTGTCGATGCACTGTCATTAATTATCCATCGTGATCGAACAGCTTATGTTGGCCGCGAGCTAGCTGAAAAGCTTAAAAACGTCATTCCACGCCAATTATTCGAAGTGGTCATTCAAGCGGCCATTGGTGCTAAGATTATCGCTCGTGAACGCGTCGCACCGTTACGTAAAAACGTTATTGCTAAGTGTTATGGTGGTGATATTTCACGTAAACGTAAATTACTAGAAAAACAAAAAGCTGGTAAAAAACGCATGAAGCAAGTTGGCAATATCGAAGTACCACAAGAAGCATTCTTAACTATACTTAAGAAATAACAAACCTAAGATTAGACGCTTCATATCTTGCGCAATTTTTTATATTAATAATTAATCTTACAGCTCAACACTATTCTTGAGCTTCTTTAAGCATCGCTTTCTTTTCTAGTAAGCGCCGTTCAAGATTATATTCCTTATGCAAAATAACATAACGCCTTAAATCGTTTAAATCACTAATTAAATCTTGAATTGAACGGCCAAGTCCTTCATGCTTCCAATAAACCGCTGTACCAATCTTTTCCAAATCTTGAATCTGTTGATCTAAATGTTCACGATAATGCATATAGGGGTAATTTTCATACTTATTATTATTGAACTTAATCCATTGCCGCTCAATATCACGATTATATTCTTCATGCTTTAATAAAATTTCGTGTTGTAAATCTTGGCTTAATTTATCACGTAACTGTCGATTACTCTCAGTATCTGAATTACTAGCGCTATTAAGCACTTTTAGTTTACTAATTAATTTCAGTTCATGCGCATACTTAGCCGCTGCATCGTCATAGGCGACGCGTGCTTGGTCACGATTAACTTTGATATCAGACGATTTATTAAAGCAGCCTGATAAGAGCAATAAACTGCTAAATATAGACCCCAGCTTCAAATATTTTATAAATTTACTACAAAACACAGTTGCTCCCTAAAAATTTAAGCCAAATAACTTAGCAGTGTGATTATACCAGTTAATAACACTGGTACTTTAACGGGTTTAAAACCAAACCACTTATAAGCTATATTCGCAAAAGTTAACGCAATTAACATCGGATAACCAATATACACAATTGGACCACCAGTTAATGCCATTACCATATCAAAACCGTAAATCGATAACGGCACGCAAGCTAATAAAACTAAGACAGCTGATTTAGCAAAGCTAATTTTATTACGTAAAATATCATGTTGTAAATACTCAGCTAAGACAGCTGTCAATGCTATCGCGGTTGACAGTGAACCCATCATAACTACTACACCAATTACGGCTGCGCCATAGAAACCCAACACTTTAAAAGATAGCTCTCTAAATAAAACATCTGGATCAACTCCTACTAAACCATGACTATGAAAAGCGCTTAAGTAACTTAAACCAAAATAGACTATGGTTAGTAAGCCAGCACCAATTAATCCAGCTTTTAAACCAACTTTAACTAGATCGCGCATGGCTACTTTGCGGTCAGAATTATCGATTTTCAATAAATTAATCACAATTGCTGAGAAGAAAATTGCACCCAGTAAATCTAATGTGCCATAACCAGTTAGAATACTAGCTTTAAAAATTTGCCAATTAGTGAGATCCGTCGGCACATAACTAGTCGCCGTCCAGATGCCCCAGATAATAATAATTGCTAAAGCAACTAGTTTAGCCGGGCTAAAAACTTTACCTAATAAACCTACAATTTTATTTTCCCGAAATACGCATAAATAAGTTAAAGTGAAAAATAATAACGCAAAAACTAGATTAGACATCTCTGGGATAAATGGCGCTAGCATAGTGTGCGATAAAATTGTAATTCTGGGAATCGCGATTACTGGCCCGATAATTAACATGCAGATTAAGATTGCAATCTCGCCTGACCATTTGCCTAACCGTCCAAAAAACTGTTTATAATTGCCATCGAACATTAACATGGCAACTAAACCAATCACTGGTAAAATCACCGCTGTTAAAATAAAACTGCACATACCCAATAAATTGTGACTTCCAGATTTCATACCGACTAAAATTGGATAAACTAGATTTCCTGCGCCAAAGAACATGGCAAAAACGGCTAGACCAGTTAAGAATACTTGCGACTGCAGATAGTTTCTCATGCAAACTTTCTTGGATTAATATTAAGAGTATTATATCTGCACAAAAGTAAACGATCTAAGTTAAAATTTCAAATTAATTAGCGTAAATCTTGGTTGACTGACCTAAAGCCACGATTAGGATTACCAAAGTGGTGACAGTCTGCGCATTCACCGCGAGCATCACTAACCCGCTGACAGGGGCAACTACAAGCTACTGGTCGATATAGCTCATGCTCAGACTTATCGATCGAGTGCGGATAGCTCATACAACCAATTGCACTAAATAACTGCGTATTATAAGAAATAATCATAAATAACAAAAACTTAATCTTTTTAAATTTTTTAATTAGCACCGGCGCCCCTAAATATTTAAAATTTAAGCTCTTAAACTTTTAATTTTAGCTGACAAGCTAGTCTCAGATTCTTTAAGCTCTTGCTCTAGACGTTGCTCAATTTTACGAGCCCGATTTTCTAAGCCCAACACAGTGTAGTGTGGCCTAGTTTTAAAAACTACACAAACTAGATATACTACG
>CANKVQ010000055.1 GCA_947486885.1 bacterium | reverse complement strand
GATGCTAAAAATCACGCTAACTCAAATAACTTAAACAGCTCATCAAAAAATTCTGCTAGTGCCAACAATTCAGCTAATCACAGTTCTAATAGCTCTAATAATTTAAAGCACTTAGAAGATAAGATTAAAAAACTTGAACGTCAGATTAGCACCATTAGCAACTCTTTTGCTGAACTAGAGTATGGCACGCCAGAATTTGATCAAGCTTTAAGTAAATTAGAGCCATTACAAAAAGAGCTAGCTACGGCTGAAAAAGCTTGGGAACAGCTCCAAGCTTAAATCTCAAATTTTTCTTAATTTTTGATAATTCCGTCTATATTTGCACTCTAAAATTCTCAGGCTTATAATAGACCCAATTATAAATTTAATTTGCTAAAACTGGATAATCATGAAAAAACAAAACTTAATCGCACTATTATTACCATTACTATTAACCAGTCACTGCATGTCTGCTGGACCAGAACTCATCAAAGCATTAATGCTTGGTGCTATTCCAGTTGCTGCAGGTGCAGCTATACATTATCAAAGAAGTTATGATATTTATCAAAATTGCAGCCCGTATGAACATAATACTTTTCGTCCATATGGCAATGGTGTGATTAGAGGCCTAGTTTCTCCAGTAGTAGGTAACACAATGGTAGCTGAATTTAAATCTGTTGCTGAATTTTATAGCGATAATTTAGATCGCTTTACTGATCATAAAAAACCATATTATTCGAGCTCTCGCCTCACAACATTTGTAAAAGAAGAAGCTAAAACACAGGGCTACATGCTTGGTGCAGCTGTTTGGCCAATAACTGCATTGCGCTTATTATTAAAAGCAGCTAGAAGATAATTTAACCAACTTGCCAGACTAACCAAAATTTCTGCTATAGTAACTGTGTAAGAAACGACACAAAATTTACCAGTTACTATAGGAGAGTATTGGTGAAGGCCCAAAATAATAATAATTTAGCTAAAATTACTACTGCCCTACTACGCGAGAAATTAATCGAATTTCTAGTTTACCTAGATGTCGAGAAAAACTTATCTAAGCACACTTATCGCGCTTATCAGAGCGATTTAGAACAACTATTAGATTTTTGGGAGACAACTAATCAAGCCAAGAAATTTGAGTTAAATCTCAAGCAAGCCCTCGAGTTATTCTTAGTGCATATGTTTAATAAAAAAATCGATAAAAATTCAATTAGCCGTAAAATTTCTTGTTTTAAATCTTTTGAAAAATTTTTACAAGCCCAAGATATTAATTTAAATATAAATTTAACTAGGCCAAAATTAAATAAAAAATTGCCCATCTATTTAACACCTCAAGAGATTAACGAACCGTTAGATAAACTAATGGCTGGTCAAAAACTTGATAGTCAAACTCCCCTAAGAGATTTAGCGATTTTAGAGTTATTATACGCCACTGGTATGCGCTGTTCAGAATTAACTAATATTAGAATAGCCGCACTAGAATTAGAACAAAAAACGATTCGGGTAATCGGTAAAGGCAATAAAGAACGGATCGTACTGTTTGGTGATAAAGCTAAACTTAGTTTGGAAAATTATCTAAAAACCGAACGTCCTAAAACTACCCGCAGAGATGCTTACTTATTTATTAATCTTGAACGACAACCATTAACACCCCGTACAATTCAGCGAATAGTCGAACGTTTTAGAAAATTATTAAAAATACCTAGACTAATTACACCCCATAAATTACGTCATTCATTTGCAACGCACATGTTAAACTCGGGGGCTGATTTAAGAGTCGTGCAAGAATTGTTGGGACACAAAAGTTTAAGCAGCACTGAAAAATATACCCACTTAACAACTACTGAGTTAGCTGAAATGTGCCAAAATTTACACCCAATTAATCAAATGGTCACGGATAGCGAGTAAATTGAGCAAATTAAAATTAAATTTTAAAAAAGTTTTGTATATTAAGGACAGTTATATAATACCAAACAACTTAAAAATAATTTCAAAACTAAAAATTTGATCACCTAAGAACTAATTAATTATGCTAGCAGATTCAGCTGATAAACAGATAGACCAAAAATTGAATTTTTTATTAATTAGCATAGCCATAATCTTTACGTGTATAATTTTGCGCTTATTTTATTTACAAATTTATTCACATAACGATCTAGCTAATCTTAGTCAGCGTAATTCTTCTAGATTACAGCAAATATACTCACTACGTGGTAATATTATTGACCAAAATGGTAGATTACTAGCTACTAATCGGCCAGTTAAAAATCTGTGTTGGCTAGGTACTGGTAAAAAAAAATTAACCCCTGAACAAGAACTCCAAATTGCGCAATTAACTAAAATTACTGGCATAGATTTTGATTCAGAGTTAATTAAAAAAACTGAACGATATAGTCGCGAAATTAAATTGATTGAAGATTTACCAATAAATCAATTAGGTAAACTTGAAGAATATTTTGCAGGTGACCCTAATATTCATATCGAAACTGCTTTTACAAGATTTTATCCCTATGACAATTTAGCAGCCCATGTGGTCGGCTATCTAGGAGCTATAAATTTTGAAAAATTAGGCAAAATGGGCCTCGAAAAAATGTTTGAACGAGACTTACAAGGACAACCTGGTAAACGCTTAGCGCTGGTCAACGCTGTTGGCCGTCAAGTATCACAAGTTGAACTACTACAAGCGATTCGTGGCAAAACCCTAGAAACTACCATAGATTTGCATCTACAAAAATTAGCTGAAGAAACTTTTCCGGCTGAGTATCGTGGCGCCATGCTCATTATGAATCCCTACGATGGCGCACTTAGAACTGTCTTATCACGACCAACTTTTTCACCAGAAACATTTTTAAAACCATTATCCACTGAAACTTGGCGTGAATTACAAACTACCAAACCTTTTATTAACCGAGCCTTTAGCGCCACTTATCCACCAGCATCGATTTTTAAATTGGTTACCATGGCTGCAGCACTGGAAACAAATTTAATTCAGCCTGACGGCCAATTATACTGCTCTGGTTTTACCACTTTTGCTAATCGTAAATATCATTGTCATGAAAATGAACATGGTCATGGCATGCTAACTACGCGTGAAGCAATTGCACAATCCTGCAATATTCCGTTTTACCAAATCGCCCGCCAAATCTCGATCGATAAATTAGCTGAATATGCCCACAAATTTGGACTGGGTGAACCTACGGGCATTATTTTTCCGGAACAAGTTGGCCTAATCCCAACTCGCGCCTGGAAACAAAGCGTTAAACACGAACCATGGTGGCCTGGTGAAACATTGTCAGCCGTAATTGGTCAAAGTTATTTACTAGCAACTCCCATTCAAATTATTAGACTAGTTGCCGCAGTATTTCAGGGCTATTTAGTTAAACCCAGATTTTTAAAGTCTGAAGCCATTGAAAAAATTCCATTAAATATTAAACCCGAGACACTTAAATTTTTAAAAGAAGGCATGATTTTAGCCGCGCAAGAAGGTACAGCTAAACGTTTAAATAATATTACTGATCTAAAAATTACCGCTAAAACTGGTACTGCTCAAACTAAATCAATTATGAATCGCGCTAAACATGTTCAGGGTACTGCACGGCACCATGTCTGGTTTGTTTGTCATGTGCAGTATGCAGATCAAGCTCCACTGATTATAGTAATTATGATCGAAAATACTCGCGAAGGTACACAGCTAGCCACAGCTACTGCTCGTGAATTTTTAATTAAATATCGTGATATGTGCCGCGATCGAGAACAGGGTAAAAATTTTGAAGAGTATTTAAAACCCACTAATTTACAATACCCGAATAATATAGTCGAAAATATAACACCACCTAAGTTTGCTTAAAGCCCCAAAAAATATTTTACACTCAAAATTATCGATAATCAGAATCACTGCTTGGTGATAATAGTCCAGAATTACCACTCGAAATAGTGCTTACAGAACCACCTGAGCCACTTGAACCAGAGTCCGTCGAACTGGTATCCGAAGATGCTGCATGACTACCACTAGAAACACTCGGGATAGTCACACTATCTAAACAAACAGACGTATCACACTGCACGGAACGCACTAACTGTTGTAATACTATTACATACGCACAAAGCTGCACGTGATTCAAAGTTGCTTGTGATAATTTTGCTCTAATAGCTAATATTTTAGCACTGGAAGTATTTAAATCTATGGGTGTAAAGCTAGGCCTAAACAATGATTTACCGGGTAAACGTAACCCTCGATTTTGTGTTAATACATCTTGCGTTAATACATTTAAATTGATCATATTGCACAAAATTATTAGAACCAAAAAATTTTGCATATAATT
>CANKVQ010000054.1 GCA_947486885.1 bacterium | reverse complement strand
CACTGTTATAATTTTCAAACAAGGCTTTAAAATTATGGGTCTAGCACTTACAATTATCGGTTTGTCTTGGATTTTCGGCGCTTTATTACGGGACAACTTACAAACAGGTATATTCTTGGCTAATAACTTACTTGGACAGCTAAATTTAATTTATTTACCAGCCATGATTTTTATTGTCACAGCCATAATCTCTGCGGCTACTGGCAATTCTTGGGGCGCTTTAGCGATTATTATCCCAATTACTATTCCGATGGTAATCTCACTTTTAAAACTAACTACCCCAGCAGCTGCACACTCAGTATATCTCTTGTTACCGTCACTCGGGGCCATTTTTTCTGGCGCTGCCGCTGGTGGTCACGTGTCGCCCATCTCAGATACTACTGTCATGTCAGCTAATAGCTCTGGCGCCTATTTAATCGATCATATTAAAACACAAATTTTATATGCTTCACCTGCAATAATTTCTACTATTATCGCTTTTCTAATCGCAGGTTTTTTAATGCATAAACCAATTTGGGAAATCACCACTGCTTCATTGAGTATTGGAATTTTACTCTGCGGCACAATTTTACTTTTATTAAACAAATTTTATAAATCTAAAAATTAAGCTCTATTTTCTTTCTGCATATAAACCACGTGATCTATATGCTTTTAATCTACGCTCTAATTCAATTTCAGAACCAGTCCATACTTGCTCTGAAATTACTGAAATTTCAGCCACTAGATACGCCGCATATGCTGCCCACTCTCTAATTTTAGTATTTTTTTCTTCATCTAAACCAGAAACTATTTGCAAATCTATCAGAGTTTTAGTTAATACTTCCGCCTGATTATGCACAGTTTGCAAGTATTCATCTTGAAGTCTTTTACGTTCATACTCAGTCGCATCTGCTGCATGAACATCACTGTGCACAGTTAACATCGCAAACATCGACAGTAATACCAACTTTATTAATTTTGTTAACATTAGAAAAACCCCCTTTTTCGGATTTTCACACTATCAAAGCAGACCCATTTATCTAAAATTTCTTAATTATAGTAGTAACTACAGCCTAGCAAACTAGCTAACCTAAGCACAATAGTTTAAAATGAAAAACTCACAAAATTTAATTAAAATTTCGCGCTTAAATCTGCATTAACCCCTAATTTAATTACCAGAAAGTAACTCAGCATAATTGCCAAACTACCAAATTTTACACTATTCATCACTAACACTTGAATGCGTACTTACCATCAGCTGTTCAATCTCTACGGCTGTTTTAGGCAATTCTTCGCTCAAACAAATTGCCCCTTTGTCGGTAATCCAATAATTATCTTCAATTCTAACCCCCAACTTTTCCAGCGGTATATAAATTCCAGGTTCAATAGTAATCACGTCACCAGCTTGTAATGGCGTAGCATACGAGCCCACATCATGCACATCTAAACCCAAGTAATGACCCACGCCATGAGGAAAATATTCGCCATAGCCCCGCTCTTGAATAAATTTATGGGCTAAGTGATTTAGCGACTGTTCAGGATAGTCCCGATTATTTAACCAGATACCAGGCTTAGCTAAATCAGCAATATATTGCTGCGTTTCTAAGACTAAATTATAGATTTCAAGCTGTCTTTTAGTAAATTTACCAGATACTGGATAAGTTCTAGTTAAATCAGCACAGTAAAGTTCATGACTAGCCCCAATATCGATTACTACTAAATCGCCTGCTTCAAGTACGCTATGATTCTCAGTATAGTGTAAAACTGTCGAATTAACGCCACCACCAACAATTGTCGGAAAAGCTATTCCAGCACCAGACTCCGTAAATGTAAATTCAATCATGCCCTGAATTTCATTTTCAATTCTGCCAGCTTGAATAAACTCAGCCGCTCGCTGCTGTGCTTGAATCGTGACCCCAATTGCCTCGTAAATTTGGCCAATTTCCCACTGATCTTTAATTCTACGCAAACTAGCAATTTGCTGTGAGATATCTTGTACTATATTACTAGCACCAGTGTTACTAGAGTTACTTAAATTTTTATTAACTAAATTACTTAAGAAACCCAATACTCTTTCTAACAAAAATCTAGACTCGAAATAGCCACGATAACTATCTGGATTAATCGCAAAAATTTGACCATTTTGGGCTATAATTTCAACCAAATAATTTAATAAATTTTGACATTCTAAATTATTGAAAAAATGGTAAAACTCGAAACCTTTAATGGATTCACCTAAATATACAATACTATCAACACCTAATTGTTGCGCTAAATCAGCACTTGGTTCTAGCGCTTGATGCACCCAAATTTGGCGCTGCTGGTTAGTATTTGGTACAAACAGCGTCGTAGTACCATCTAGATTAATTACCAACACAGTTCCAGGCTCCACGATCCCAGAAAAATAGTAATATGAACTTTCCTGTATAAATTTAGTAGCGTCCCGCTCTAAAGCGCTAAATAATACTATCGCACCAGTTGTATTCGAAAAATCAGCCTGCACTTGCGCAACCAATTTTTTGCGACGTTCCTGGTATCTTTTAGTACCAATCGCCTTAGGTGTTAAAATATTAACTAAATTTGAATTTTGTATCATGATAAAATCTCTTATTAACAAACTGTTTAAGAACTACCAGATCAAGCATTACAAGTGTTATACGTAATTAATTTTGAAATATTTAAAATGGGCGACGCTCTGATAAAGCTTTATATAACGTCACCCGATCCATATATTCAATCGTCGAACCAACCGGTACTCCACGTGCTAAGCAGGTAATTTTAACTGGCAAATTTTTTAACTTATCAGCGATATAAGCTGAAGTAACTTCGCCTTCGGGAGTTTGACTAATCGCTAACACTACTTCAGCACCTTGTCCTATCCGCTGAATTAATTGTACAATTTTTAAATCACTTGGACTAACCCCTTCTAACGGGCAAATTAACCCTCCCAGCACATGATAAACTCCTTGATAACCTTGTGTGCGCTCTAATGCTAATAGATCCTGCCAGGAAGCTACTACACAGATCATACTCTGATCACGTCTAGGATTGGCGCAATAGCTACAATTTTGAGTTTTCTCGCGCCAGGCAAAACAGGTTTCGCAAGCGGCAATGTTTTTCTTAATTTCTTTTAATGCACGACAAAATTGTTCAATTTTAGCATCATCAGCTTCTAAGAAAAAATTGGCTACGCGATATAAATTTTTCGAAGCTAAATAGGGTACCTGCTGTAATAAGCGTAAAAGATTTTCTAATGACGGCAAATTAGTCATAATACCCTACTCGCTAATAATATTTTCGCACTACAAATATACTAATATTATTAATGTAAAATCAGGCTGTTCTACGCGCTAAAAAAGTTTTATAAAACATAGTTGTCATAATATCTAAGCTAGCACTAACCGATAAATATAAAATTAAACCCGCTGAAAACCCTGACATGAAAAAACCAGCAATTAATGCAATTGAAATACCAATTAAGCGCTGCTTAGGATCGCCCGATCTGCTATTCGCAGAATGTAGCAACATCGCCAAACTAAAACATAGCGGCAAAATATAATATGGATCTTGCACTGTTAAATTTGGAATCCAAAGAAATGGCGCTTGGTATAGCTCTATAGAATTAGATAGTACACCACGCAAAGCTATAAAAATTGGCAACTGCAAAATTGCTGGCAAGCAACCCATTATGCCACCAGGCATACTATGCTTTCGCATTAATTCAGTCTGCGCTGCCAATAAAGCATCACGATCATCATGATATTTTTGCTGAATATATTTTAATTTTTTTTGATAATCCTGCTCTTGTTTTGGTGATTGCTTAGCACGCTCAGCTCGCAAATTCAACGGCAACATCAATAGTTTTATTAATAAAGCTAAAAGTATAATTGCCCAACCATAACTATGCGTATATTTATCAAAGAAATTTAAAATATTAAAAAATAATTTAGTTAGTGGTGCTAGCATGCCGTATTCCAAAACCTGCTCTAATCTTGGCTCAATAGCTGCAATGGCGCTAACTTTTTTAGGCCCCAAGTAAAACTCTAGCTTAAATTTAGCTGATTTATCTAGTGTACGAGTCTCTAAAATTGAAGTCGCACTCGCCAAACCTACAAAATTATAGAACCCACGTTGCGTAAAATGATCTAAGTCGCGAACCATAGCGGTAATGAAATAATGGGTCTCTGCACCAAAAATAGTTGGGATTTTCCAGAAACTACCTGCTAATTTATCTCGATCACGTTTTTGAATTGCACCCTGTGGATTGTTAAAAATACCTTTTACTAAATCTCTTTGATCTGTTGCTTGCGGTGCTGGTACAAATAAGCGCATGCGCACAGATTCTAATTTATTAAGATTGTTTTTATTGTATTTATGATTGATATGCTTATTTAAATCGCCTAGTTCTAAACTAATTTCTAAATCTATACGACATAAGCGCTTATAAATAT
>CANKVQ010000053.1 GCA_947486885.1 bacterium | reverse complement strand
TTATTATTTATAATGGCAGCTTTAAGCGATGCGATAGACGGTTATTTGGCGCGTAATTTTGGGCAAGCCAGTGTTCTGGGTGCTTGTTTAGATCCATTAGCTGATAAACTTTTAATTTTAGCCATCTATTTTACACTAGCATTTGTGCAGTCACCCTTATTCACAATTCCGCTGTGGTTTGTATTATTAGTATTATTTAAAGAATTATTACAAATTGTAGGGGCGCTCTTTTTAATTACCAAAACAGGCACATTAGAAATTAAGCCGACGTTATTGGGTAAACTTACTATGACTGTGCAAGTTTTGTTTATTGTTTGGTTATTTGCTTGTTATTTTTTTCACTGGCTGCCAGTTAAGACTTATGATTGTATGCTGGGGGCCGTTTTAATTTTAGTTCTAAGTACATTATTACATTATAGTTATAGGGGTATTAAACAGATGTTACAGCTATTAATTTTTGTTTTACTATTTTTAAATCTTAATAATTTAAACTGTTTTGAATTAGCTGCTAAACAAGCTAATAATAATATTGGGGCTAGTGTTAAGACTACTAAGCCAGTTAAGACCAAAAAATCTGTTGGTTCTGTGAATAATTTAAAGTCAGTCATTTTTCAAGAGCAAGTGGGCGATATTTTAAAACAGCTAACTAAATTTGATCGGTTGGCGGTAAATTTTGATTTACTGGTGATCGATTTACGTGAATTTATCACGAAGCTAATTGAAAGTGCCATGAAAGATCATAAAATCAAAGAAAATTTATTGCGGGTACATGATCGTGATCAGTTAATTACTTGTGTTGATAATTTAGATAATATTCAAGCACGTTTGGAATTATTAACTGAGCAGTTTGCAGCTGAGCTTAAACAGTTTGAAGCTGAGATTTTAGCACTTAAAAAGGGTGTAAATTCTGATAAGCTAAGTAAATAAATAAAATTAATTATTTTTCTGTTTTAAACTCTCAAGGAAATATTGTGGCAGATTTTAATCGTATAATTATTGTGGGTAATTTGACGCGTAATCCAGATTATAAACAACTACCATCTGGTCAAGGGGTCTGTCGTTTGGGTTTAGCAGCTAATCGTCAATTTAAAAATCGTCAGACTGGCGAAAATGTGCAAGAAGTTTGTTTTGTAGATGTTGATGTTTGGGGTGCACAAGCTGAGAGCTGTAACCAATATCTAGAAAAAGGTCGGGCTGTTTTAGTTGAAGGGCGTTTAAAGCTGGATACTTGGCAAGATGCTGAAGGTAACCCACGCAGCAAGCATTCAATTGTTGCTGATCGCATTGTGTTCTTAAACAATAATGCAAGTGACGAGACTTATACTGGTACTACTGCAAGCGCTAATACTGGCAGCTCTAATTTTAGTACAGTTAACGCTGGTGGATCTAGTGCGCCTAAGAAAGCTGCGCCAGTTAAAGCAGCTGTTAAGCCTAAGGTTGAGCGCTTAACTGACGAAGAGGCTGGCGATTTACCAGAATTTAAAGACGAGCCGCCTTTCCAAGATGATTTGCCGTTCTAAAATTAAGTAAATAAATTTTTTAGTTATTTAATTAGTCATTAAACAGAGCGCTAGTTATTACACTAGCGCTCTGTTTAACTTAATTTTATAGTTTTACTATAATTATTTCAGAGCTGCTTGAAGCTTAGTTATAAATTCTCCCGTAGCAATAGTCTCTAAACCATAAGCTGTGATCTGCTCAGTTAATGGAAAAATCTTGTCGCCGGGGTAAATTAGAGCTAAGTGATCTAGTTTTAAATCTGTCATTGCAATATGCATGGATTTAGTGGTACTTGGTCGGTCGCCATATTTAAATTCAAAGCCTAGACGTTTGCCATTTTTAAAAATCAATAAATCTAGTTCAGCATCGGCATGTGTCGCCCAAAAATAGCATTCTTCAGGTCTAACATCTAAAGTCTGAATAATCTGTTCTAAAGCAAAACCTTCCCAAAAAGCACCTAGACGATGATAACTGTACAGTTCGTTAAAATTTTTAATGTTAACTAATGTATGCAAAATGCCACTATCACGAAAATATATTTTAGGTGATTTTACTTGTCTTTTAGAGATATTTTCAGCCCAGGGGTTTAAAATTCTGACCATAAATGTGCCAGCTAAAATATCAAGATAGCGACGAATAGTTGGATCAGAAAGACTTAAAGAGCGGCCTAGTTCACTGGCATTAAAAATTTGGCCATGATAATGCGCTAACATTAACCAAAAACGCCGTAATTGTTGCGCTGGGATATTAAAGCCTAAATTTGGGATATCTTGCTCGAGAAATGTAGTGATATAACTTTGACGCCAGCGATAGCTAATCTCAAGAGTTTCAGCTAAGTATGCTAGTGGGAAACCGCCCTGTAACCATAACTTTGGTGTGTCATTAACTTCACTCAGTGTAAATGGTGGTAATTCGATATAACTAATTCTACCAGCAAGCGTTTCCGATGATTGACGAATTAATTCGCGCGAAGCGCTGCCTAAGATTAAAAACTTTTGTTGGCGATTGGTTTGGTCTATTAAGACTCGCAAAATGGGAAACAATTCTGGCAGGCGCTGAATTTCGTCAATAATAATTAATGGTTTACTAATATTCTGCAGCATGAGCATGGGATTGGCTAAGCGTGCTAAATCCTGTGGGTCTTCTAAGTCAAAAAATTCGGCTTGAGTTGCTCCAGGATAATGTTTCTCGATATATAATTTAGCCAGCGTAGTTTTGCCAACCTGACGGGGGCCCAATAAAGCACAAATTGGGTTTACAGTAAAGCAAGTTTCAATTTCGTTCAGATATTTAGCTCTTAACATAAAAACCAGCTCGATCTTAGTTTAAAAAATAATTTCAATTAACCATAAGTTGCTTGTAATTTAGACATTTGAGTTTAATAATACAAGAAACTTAGTATTTATTTAAATTTAATCGCGTTTTGCTAGTTATTTAAGTGCTTATTTCTAAATATCTAGTATTTATCTAGAATTACCTTTGTGCTAATTGTACACTTAGCTAGTCATTTAGCACAAAGATAATTTTAGGGGCTTTAGAATATGTTTATACCTAGAGATTTAGATCAAGTGTTAAAACGTTTTGCCAAATTTCCAGTAATAGTTTTACTGGGGCCACGGCAATCTGGTAAAACTACACTAGTGCGGCATACTTTTTCAAATCATTTATATTTTTCGCTAGAAGATCCGGCAACTTTAGATCATATTGCTAAAGATCCGCAAGGGTTCTTGTTAGAGCATGATAACCAGTACGGGATTATTTTTGACGAATTTCAATATTTTCCGCAACTGCTTTCTTATCTGCAAATCATTTCTGATAATCAAGATCGACCGGGCTATTTTGTTTTAACCGGTTCGCAGAATTTCTTAGTTAATCAAGCTGTAACGCAATCATTGGCTGGCAGAGCTGGGATTCTACATTTATTGCCATTATCGATTCATGAAGCTAAATTAGCCCAGTTATTGCCTGAGACCGCACAGCAGTTAATTATTAAAGGGGGTTATCCGAGAACCTATGCTAAAGATTTCGCTGCTACAGAGTTTTATCCAGCTTATATTAATACCTATGTAGAACGCGATGCGCGACAGCTAGTAAATATTGCTAATTTACGTACATTTAGACAGTTTATGCAGTTATGCGCAGGCAGAATAGGCCAGCAACTAAATATCACTGATATAGCTACTAATTGTGGTATTGCGCGTGCAACAGCCGAGCAATGGCTGTCGATTCTAGAAGCAAGTTATATTATTTTTTTATTGCGACCATATTTTAATAATTTTAATAAGCGGGTAAATAAAATGCCCAAACTATATTTCTATGACACAGGTTTGGCATGTGCTTTATTAGGAATTCAGTCAGCTAAAGAAGTGGCTTTAAGTCCTTTCCGGGGACCGTTGTTTGAGTGTTTAATAATTACCGATTTTTATAAACAGTATTATAATTTGGGTTTTGGATCACAATTATATTATTGGCGTGATAAAAATGGTCGGATCGAAGTTGATTGTTTAATCGATCAGGGACTAAAATTAGTGCCTGTGGAAATTAAATCTGGCGCTACGATTAATAGTGATTTTTTTGACAGCTTACAACAATGGAGTGAGCTTGCAGGGGTAGATCCAGCTTCAGGGTATATAGTTTATGGTGGTGATTCAGAGCAAAAACGCACACAGGGGCATGTCATTGGGTGGGAAAAAGCTGGCGCGTTAATTTTGGAGCTAGAAGGTAATCGTGAGCGTGATTAAATTTCTTTCGCAGTTATTACTACTTTTAATTTCTCTTTGAATTCAGGTGATTGATAAGCTGCGCTTAGCGAGTTCTCTCTTAAGTATGCTTGATACTCAGCTTCAAAGCGTACGCTTTTTGGCGCATAAGCCAATCTAACGCTACGTCCTAAATCAGCGATATCGCAAGCATCATGAATGCGACGCGCATTGGCAATACGAGCCTCGCGTGCAGCATAATTGGCTCTTTGTTTAGCTAAATTAGCTAAGAAGTCAGCATATGTAGATAGTGGTTTCGGGCTAAACGTTCTGCTTGTTCTAGTAACTCCTGGTTCAGCAAAAGATACTTTTTTGCGTATTGTTACAGGTGCTGGAGCAGCAGTGTCGTCAAAACGATCACGAGCTGAAGTTATCTCTGATCTTGGGTTTAGTGGTGAAGGTGTAGAAAAAG
>CANKVQ010000052.1 GCA_947486885.1 bacterium | reverse complement strand
TTTCTAATTAGTGCAACTGGCGATGTTTTAAAATAATTTATTAATATGACTTTTTCTTCATTTTCTAATGTTGTTGGCTTCATGATGATATAGAATCATCACATTCAACTTTTTGTCAAATTCGGACATTTTGTTTTAACAACGCTATATATTGCTAAAATTAAATCGATATCCTACTACCATTTCAGCTACGGTTATATCCCTTGCTCTTACTCTTTCAATTTTTTTCAAAACGGCTATTTCTGAGATACAAGCACCAATTTTCTGCCTTATTCTATCGGCACGCGCAGTTTCAATTTTTAATTTTTCACGTTGGAGCTTAGCTGCATCTATTGATTCGCCAAGCTGATCTAAATATTTTTGCCCAGCTCGTTGATGCCTATCTATAGCAAAATTACTAGCTTCTAATCTCTCTACTATTGGTAAAAGATTTGCAAGTTTCGCATCTAATACTGCTGCTTGTTCATTAACTATAGCTATACGTGCAGTCACTGCTGCATGCGCTTGATTATTTGTAGCTTTTAATTTTTCTGTTTCAGCTTGGTATCTTCTATGAGCATAATGATCACAAGTTGCCCAAGTTGCTACGCCTGCAACTGCTGCGAACCCTATGATTACTGCGGTCACAACTGCTGATCGATCATCTGGAGCACAAGCACGCCTGGAAATACAGTGTGCTGCTACCCCAGTGGTTATAGCTGCAGCTGTTGCCGTAGTTCTAGGATGTGCCAACGCTTTCTTTGTTACCACATCTGTGCCTTGTGTAACCTTAGACCAAGCTTGTGCCCTAAAGCCACCTGCAATACAACCAGGCCGACTGTCTGGGCCCGTATCTAAGCTATTAATATTCAAGAAAATAAAATTTATAAAAATTAGCCCCATACTAACTCTAAACACAGCTTGACCCCTAATCGAATTAAACTAAAAATCTGGTAAATTTTTACCCGCTAAAAAATGAAAATGCAAATGTGATACTAGCTGCACCGCTGGGCCATTATTAGAGACCAATCTAAACGATTGCGAACCAGATAATTCACGAGCTAATTGTTGCGCCATTAAAATAATTTCGCCCATTAAAGCACCATCTTGCTTTGATAGCGATTGAATATCTGAAATATGTTTCTTAGGAATAATTAAATCATGAATCGAGGCTTTGGGATTGATATCTTTGAAAACCAACACTTGATCAGTCTCAGCGACTATTAAGCTGGGTATCTCACGCAACACTATTTTGCAAAAAATACAGTTTGGCATATTTGAATAGCTCCTATGCTTCAATTATCAAATTTTTTGGTGCCGGGGGCCGGACTCGAACCGGCACAATGTTACCACCGCGGGATTTTGAGTCCCGTGCGTCTACCAATTTCGCCACCCCGGCAAATTTGATTCCCAAATAGTACTCTAAGCCGATTTTTTCGTCAATTATCCGCAGCTTTTTTCAGGTTTAAACTTAAACTTCAAGTAAAATATTCATAAAACCCTTGATTTTCAGCAATTAAATTTATAATACTAAGTCTTAGTAGTAGTAAATATTGTATTATTAAGGAGTTCCTAATGAATAAGAAAAATTTAGCTTTAGCCCTGTTATTAACACTCGGCTTAAGCTATGGAAACGTAGTAAGCGCTGGTTGCTCTAGCTGTGGTGGTTGTAGTATCAATGAACCACAACCAGAAAAAGAACGTAAATCTGCCTGTGGTAGCGGCAATTGCGGTTTCAGCGGCAGCTGTGTAGCCGAAGAAAATGATTGCAAACCATTATGTGGTGGCGGTTTCTGCGGTGATAAAAAAGAAAAAGTGGAAAAAAAGAAGAATAATGGTGGGACCAAGAAAAGAAAAACTGCTGGTAGCAAAAAAATCCAAGCACCAGCCCCTGATGCAGACGCAGCTTAAGTAAACTAAATTTTCAATAAGCTCTTCAATCTATTCAAACTGTATACAGATAAACAATCTGGTGCCTCCCGGCACCAGATTGTTTATTAACTTAACTTTATTTTAACTATATATTTTAAAGCACTACTAAATTTGGCAATTCAAACATAGGCAAATAAACCGCTAAAATTAAAAGCGCCACCAATAAACCTAAAATTATTACTAACGCAGGCTGTAAAACACCTAAGGTAAATTTCAATAACTGCTCTAATTTTTGTGTATAAATTAATGCTACACGCTCAGACATAAGAGCTAACTCGCCTGATTCTTCACCCGCCCCAATCACAGCCAACACCTCTGGCAATAATAGTTGTGATGCTGTGCCGGCAGCCTGACTAAGTATAAATCCATGCTCGATTAATAAAGCTATTTTAGTCAATTGTTGCGTAATCACTATGTTTTGTACCACACTAATTGCCAGCTTAAATGCTTGTGGAAACGGTAAATTGCCGCGCATTAACAGTGCTAATGTCTGCCAAAAATGTAACAACACTGTATAGCGTGTGAATATCCCAAAAATTGGTAGTTTTAATTTTAAATTATCCCAATGATAGTGCCCCCAGTTAGTTCTATAGCAAAAATTAAAGATTAAATAGCTAACTAGTGGTCCAATTAATAGCCATAATACTTGACGACTACTCACAAACTTACTTATTGCTAAAATAATACGCGTAGTAGTATGTAATTGTTGACCAGCAGCCGTAAAAATTGAAGCAAACATCGGAATAATTGCTATAAAAATAAAAAAAGTAATGATCAAAAAAAGCATTAAAGTAATTACTGGCATTAATAGAGCTGACCGTAATTTTTGCTGCAATTCACGCCATTTTTCCAAATAAATTACTAAATAACGCAAGGCTGCTGCTAGCTGCCCAGAATTTTCACCCGCCATGATTAATTGTCGAATAAGGGTACTAAAATATTGGGGATATCGATCTAAAGCTTGACTAAATTTAAGCCCATTTTGAATATCGTGTGCTAAAATTAAAACTAAAATTTGCAACCGCTCATCAGTTAGTTGATCACCTAAAAAATTAAGGGCTCTGGGTAATTGTAAGCCAGCATCTAACAGAACCAATAATTCACGAAAAAATTGTAGTTGTTGTCTATGACTAGGTAATTTAATTTGACTATAATTATTTAATTGTAAATCTCGACAGTTAATTAAACTTATTTCACGCTGCAACAACAACTGGATTAATGTTACGGTTGATTCTGAAAAAACTCGGCCAAAGCGAATCTCACCATCTAGGCCAATCCCACGCCACTCAAAAAAGGGCATCGCAACACTCTCCTCTTAAAAAACAGTCTGCTGCTGCGCTAAGCCTAAAATTTTTAATAATTCTAGCCAACTAAGTTCTTTGTCTATGCATATACGTTTATATTTAGAAATACCACCAGCTAATATTTCAATTTGCTGTTGCGTAACTTTAAGCTGTTTAGCTAACAATTTGATAAGTTCAAGATTGGCTTTATTATGCTCTGGAGCGCTTTTTAGAAATATTTTGAGTTTTCCTGAAGATTCTAGTTCCCAAGCTTGCCGCCCAGAACTGGGGACCACTTTTACTTCAAAAACTAACATCTTGCTAGTCAATTACTCTCCCAAGCTTGCATTAAGCTACAAATCTTTTATCCTTTCTCTATATTTACAAAACAAACAGGTTTGTAAAGTTTATTGGAGAGATGGCTGAGTGGCCTATAGCGCTTGCCTGCTAAGCAAGAGCTCCGTTACAGGGGCGCGTGGGTTCGAATCCCACTCTCTCCACCATATTTCGCCAAGATTGGCAAAACTAACTTAATAAAAACACTATTATTTATCGTTCATTAAGCATTTTATAATGCGAATTTAACTCGATATAATAGTTGCTGAAATTTTTAAAAAAGTTACTATAAATAGATGTTTTATTTTATAAATGCGCCCATAGCTCAATTGGATAGAGCATCAGACTACGGATCTGAAGGTTAAAGGTTCGACTCCTTTTGGGCGCACCAATCTTTTGCTGATTCAAGTCTTTTTATTTAGTCAAATTTAAGTGAAAATTAAATCACATGAAATTAACCTCAGACCTCTTAATTATAAATAAACCAGTTGGTTGCACCTCAATGGATGTAATCAGAGCTGTGCGCAGGCTAACAGGCATCAAAAAAGTGGGTCATGCTGGCACACTAGATCCATTAGCTACTGGTATATTATTAGTTTGCACTGGTAAAAACACTAAAAATATTTCTAAATTAACCGATTTGCCTAAAACTTATCAAGCCATAGTTAATCTTAGCGCTTTTTCAGAAACTGATGATGCCGAAGGTCTTATTGCACCCGTAAATATTGTAAAAATACCAACATTAGATCAAATTAAAGCTACTTTAGAAAATTTTTTAGGTGAGATAGAACAGCTGCCACCAAAATATTCCGCCATCAAAATTAATGGTGAACGTGCTTATAACTTAGCGCGTCAGGGTAAAGAACCAGAACTTAAAGTACGTAAAATTACGATTACTGCTATAAATTTATTAGCTTATAATTGGCCAACTTTAGAAATCGAAGTATTATGCAGCAAGGGTACTTATATTCGTAGTTTAGCGCGTGATCTAGGTTTAAAATTAAATACTGGCGGCTACTTGCAACAATTAACGCGTACAGCCATTGGTCAATATACATTAGTGCAAGCCCAAGAGATTGATGTTTATCCGGGCAAAAAGCTAAATTTACAGACTAAAGATTGATTTGTTCGTCAGATTTATTATCCTAATAAACAATTATTA
>CANKVQ010000051.1 GCA_947486885.1 bacterium | reverse complement strand
TAATATTTTTAAGTTTTAATATTATTTATTTACTAGCAAAAATGCGATAATCAAAGCATATACTGCTGAGGCTTCGACTATACCCAAAGCAATAATCATAGCCCGTTGGATTTTACCCGCGCTTTCTGGATATTTACCCAACGATTCACAAGCTTGTTTGCCAATTGCACCCTGTCCTAATGCAGGCCCCATTGTCCCGATAGCAATTGCAAATGCCGCACCAATATAGGCTGCAGCTTTAACAATAAAAGCTCCGTCAACTCCGTCCATGTCTTTACCCTTCCCGCTAAACTTATTTAATCAACTTAACTTAACCAATTTAATTGATTTAAATCCAAAATTACAACGATATCTCTGGTGCCTGTACTTTTGGCGGCAACATAGCTCGATCTTGTAATTTAAAAAAAGTCTTAACTTGCATAAACAAATCAGCTTGTACATTTAAATCATGTTCAAAATCCCGATTACAATCCAATACTAATACCGGTAAACATTTTAGATAATCGGCAATATTATTTTTTTGCAACAACCAGTCTTCATGCTTAGCATGTAATAAATTAAGATATGTTAACGGCACAGAATTTTCTTCAGAACGACCGCGCTGCTGCATACGTTTAAAACAAATTTCTGGCTCAACACGCAAGTAAATAAAACCAGTTGGCGCAACTGTATAACTTTCTACTAGCCAACTAAACCAATTTTTATATAAATCCCACTCTAATTCAGACATTAAACCCATTTCAAAAGCATTTTTAGCAAAACAATAACGATCTGAATATACTGATCGTTCTAAAACTAACGTTTGATTGCCAGACTGACTTAAAAATTTTTCCTGTTCTACAACTCTAGAAACAAAGGCATAGGTTTGAAAAGTATAACCCCAACGTTTAGTATCGCGATAAAAATTGTCTAAAAGATTTCCACCACCAACATCTTGCCACTTATCATGTCGTTCAAATACCGGCTGAATATCTAGTGCTTTACTTAATAATTGCAAAAATGTCGACTTGCCGGCGCCAATATTGCCCTCGATAATTAAATTAACTTTGCTGTTCGTACGAAAAACCGACATATTGTCCTCAACTAATTCTCAGTTATACCTATATTTAAATCTAAAAATAATCGCAAATAATATAGTACCTAATATTAATCTCCAGAAAATAAAAAGCGAGCCCCTTTTGATAGAACTATAAATTAAGGGTATGCTAATCTCTGCTAAATAAATTTCTCCAGTAAATATAGAAAAAACTTAGTAAAACATGATCTATGTCGATATATATGGCGGTATTAATTTGTTGAAGACAATTAAAAAATTTTGCTTACTTGTAGTAATTAGTTTATTGGGATCTCATGCTGTGCAAATAAATGCACAAGTCAATGATTATGACAACCAAGACATCGATGCAGTTAATGATGACGAGCTAGACGATCTCATGCGCATGCCAGATGTAACTAGCTGCGACAAAACCAATCTCGAAACTTTAGAGTTTATTTTATCGGCACCTTTATATTTAAATCGAGTTTTAGCTAAAAATTTCTTCCGTCGTACTAATAATTTAAATAAGCGACCCATCGAAACGCTACCCATCTTTTGGTTGGCACCCGATAAATGCGCTAATCTAAATTGGAATTTTAGAACGCATGTTTTTTTTAATGATAATGGCTACTTACATATGAGTCCCGAGTGTTATTTACTCGATCCAGCTTATCTTCAATTAAATGAAGAATTTTTTGAAGATATTGATCAATCACTTTTTGAAGATAAGTTGCCATCTTTACTATTAATTTCACGCGGCAAAATTCAAGAGCGAAGATTTGGTTTCATGTTCCAAACTTTTAAAAACTGGCAAAAATATAGCCTGGAAGTGCTAGTTGGCCTGATGTATGACGAGCGTAACTATTGGTTTACACCAGAAGAACAAGCCGCTATTACCAATCAATTTGGCGCTGAGAATACTTCTAATAACGCCGTAAATTCCACTATTTTAGAACATGCTCTTAGTGATAAAATTGGCATTACTGATACGCAACTTAAATTCAGAATTCCCATTTGCGAAATAGACGAGCTTAAAAATTTTTATATAAATATCGGCCCTATGGTCACAGTGCCTACGGCTTTTGCGCTAAAAAATGGTATCTTTGGTTCTAATTTTGTCGATAAATCGCATCGTCCGACTATTAATATTAAACAGCTTTTAGATTATTATGCTTGTGATCCCAATAATCCTAACACTGCTGCTGCAAAGCAAATGGTAGAACCTATCTTAATTAATTCGATCGATCGCCTATCTGAAGATCTACTACAAACGCCATTGGGTAACGGCGGACATTTTGGCCTAGGTGCTTTAATTGAGCCGCAATATTTATATAGCGATTCGATCAGAATTCCAGCCAGCGCATGGTTTGAATATTTATTACCAGCTTATGAACCTCGTTTTTATATTCAAAAAAAAGATCCGGCACTTTTTACTGATGCTGCACTTAATCCACCACTTGCACCTGATCCCGAAGCACAAGCTGGTGAAAGTTTGGCTTTTTTAGACACCCAAGCAATTAATACCATTTATTTAGAACGTGAATCAGTTAAAGTTCATCCAGGTTTTACTGGCGAACTTCAAATTGCCCCAGAATTTAAAATTAACAGCTGCATATTTATTATGGGTTATGATTTTTGGTTTAAACAACGCGAGTCACTAGGTAAATTTAAAACTGCACAGCCAATTATTATTGCACAATTAAATCGCGCTTTTAACCGACGTTTCTGCGCCTATCAAAACAAAGTTTTTAGTAAAATATGTTATCGGGCCATCAAAAAAACTTATGATTGGACACTAGACATCTGTGGTGAAAAAACATTAAGTTCATATGGCATCAGTAAGGACTGGAGCTTGGCGATCGCCTTTGAAATTAATTATTAAGTATTAAAGGAGCTAATTACATGAACTATAAATTTTTGATTTTAGTCTATTTTATATTTGGTTTACTTAGCTTTAATAATCTAAAAACAGCACAGTTAAATAAAGATTTAAATGCTTTACATAAACGCATTGATCTTGATCCCAAAAATCGCGTGCAACTCACCCATAATTTATTGTCTAAACTAGATGGCTCTGCTTATGGCATTGGCGCCACACAAGTTAAAAATATGTTGGAACTAATTGCACTAATTCGTACTTTACAGATAGGCGTTTATCACAAAGATACTAAAACTCATGAAGGATTATTTATCTGGAAAGAACAAAAAGTTTCCATTCGTGATCTAACTAAAATTGAAATAGACAGCACATTAAGCCATGATGATCATAAATTACTTAAAAAAATGTTGAATAAAGCGCGTGAACAATTTTTACTAAAAACACAAAAAAATTCTGAACGCACTGCGCCCATTAAAAAATTGATCTTACGTTTAATCACAGAATGTTGTGAAAAACGCGGCTTAGGTAATAGTTTCTTATTAACTTGGGGCGAAACTTCACTAGAAGAAGAAGCGGCTAATTTTCATCGCGGCATCTTAAGCTTTACTGATTTCGATAAATTTTTGTCACACCTAACTATTTTTATGAAAGATTTAATTTATAGTTGCCCCAAAGCTTTCGAACAATTTAATCAGCTTTATGGCACTCGTAATTTTTCTTATGAGCCTATGGCCGCTACACAACTAGTTTGAGCAAAGCGTAAATAACCAACATGCCTAATCCTAAGCACAGCATTGAAAATAACTTTGAAAAAATTAGTGGCACTATTGAAAATTTTTTATTCCAAAGTCCAGAAACTGGTTTTACAGTTTTTAAATTAAAACTACACCAAACGATAGGCAAATTTAGCAAACTTAATCCAACTAATAACTCCCAATTAATTTTAGCTCGTGGTTACTTAGCTAATATTCAACCTGGTCAAGATGTTACACTTCAGGGCGAATGGACCATGCATAGCAAGTTTGGTCGACAATTTAATGTCACTAATTGTACCGCTATTTTACCGACTTCGATCTTAGGTCTAAAAAAATATTTGGGATCTGGCCTAATTAAAGGTATTGGCGAAAGCTATGCCAATAAAATTGTAGATTATTTAGGCTTACAAACACTTGATATTATCGAGCATGACCCAGAACAACTTTTAAAAGTTCCAGGCATTGGCAAAGCACGCTACCAGCAAATTATTAGTTCTTGGCTAGAGCAAAAAGAAATTTCTGGGATCATGATGTTCTTGCAAGAACGAGATATCTCTATTAATTATGCCATTAAAATCTATAAGAAATATGGACAACAATCGATTGCTGTCTTAACTGAAAACCCGTATCGATTAGCTGATGAAATCTGGGGCATTGGTTTTAAAATTGCTGATCAAATCGCCATGAAAATCGGTATTGCAAAAGATAGCTCTAAGCGTATTGCAGCTGGCCTACTATATGCAATTAGCAGTTTTAATAACCAGGGTCATGTTTATGCTGAACTCTTAGAACTGCGTGAATTAACTAGCAATTTATTAGAATTACCCCAAAATCCACATACTGAACATTTAATTAAAATTAGCTTACATCAGTTATATGAGCTGCAGAAAATTAAATTAATTACTTATCAAGAGCAACATTTTATTGCACTTTCGCAATATTATTATAGCGAGAAATCACTAGCTGACAGATTACTAATACTTAGTAAAAGCATTAACACACTAAACTTAAATTTCACGCAAATTTATCAAAAATTACAAGCTGG
>CANKVQ010000050.1 GCA_947486885.1 bacterium | reverse complement strand
CTTTTCCGTTAATTAAATTGTCGCGCAATTCTTTAGCCTGTGCATATAAAGCATAGATATCTTGATCATCTTTCTTAGGGATTAAAATACGTCTAATTTTAATTTCAGCAGGCTTTTCTTGATACAAGTTCTTTTTATTTTTATGATAAAAGTTTGAAACTTCTTGTTCGGTAACTTTAATTGCAAAATCTTTTTGACTTAATTCCCACACTTGTCCAGCGCGTGTTTCAACCGTCCAGTAACGCTTAGTTAGATCATTTTGATGTTTAAAAAATCCTGCTAATTCATGATCGGTTATTTTCTGAGCATTAACTTTAGCAATCATATTTTTGGCAGAAAAACTAAGTATCGCAAACTTTTTTAGGCCATTACGATTAGCATAATCTTGATCAATTTCAAATTGACCTACAAAAATGCTGCTTGTTACTAGGTCTAGTACTAATGAAGCTTGCAATTCTTTAGCAATCAATTTTTCTAATTCTGAAACCGATTGATTAAAAACTTGCTGTACAGCTTTTTTATCAATTTTACCATTGGCTTGGTCAATAAAAGTAGCCGGCAACTTACTAATTAACTCTTTTTGTGCTGTATCGGCCGACACGCTTAATTTAAGTTTTTGTCCAGCTTGGTCAATTAAAGTACTTAAGAAAAAATTAGTAACTACGTTTTGCACTGGATCCAAAGAGAAAGCCGTTTGTGAAGCTAGCATCATTTGCATAATCTGCTCACCATATTGTTGTTGCATCTGCGATAGCTTTTGTTTTTCAGTTTGCACGGCAAAGTCAAATTCAGCATAACCTAACTGATCACCATTAATCTTAAGTACATAATCGCCACTTTTCTTAAAGAGTTTTAAAACATCGGACATAAAAAAGACGCCACTCATTGACAAAATCGCTATCCAAACAAACGCATTTAGCCAACGAGTACCCATCTTTGCTCTAATTAAGGAAATCATTCTGATCCAATCGATAGTTTAAACTTAAGTTAATACCTAGATTTATTTATAAGATTTATTAAAATTTGAAAATTTTAACACTCAAGAATTTTAGTGCTTTGCAAGTTTTCCTGTTGTTTCAATTCTCGCATCAATTGCTCTAATTTAGTCTTATCGGTAAATTTTTCAGTAATTATTTGGTACCAAGTATATAATTTATTTTTGCTATTGCGGCTATGCCTAGTTTTAATTTGTAAATTATAGCCTAAATTTTGAAGTTTATTTAAATATTTTTGTGCTGCCTTCAAACTACTAAAGCCCAACAATGTACCATAATACTGCTTATCTGCTTTTAAAGCGCTAGAAATTTCTTGCTCTTGAACTACGCTAGTGCCAGAGTTGGCATTAAGTTCTACTAAATCGTTTGAAGCACTAGTTACAGCAGAATTATTTAAACTATTTAGCTGCGTTGTTTTATCTAATAAAGCACTAGACAACTCTTTAGATAAATCTGCAACGGGTTGTCGCCTACCCCAAAAATAACCGGCTAAAAAACTTAATAACAAACAGATTAAGCCTACTGCTAAACAAAAACTAGCTTGTTTTTTAGCTAGAAATAAGCCAGTTGTCGAACGGCACAAACAACTATCTGGTCGATTTTCCACTACTTATACTCGCTTATTTTAAACTCGCTATTTTAGCAAAATTTGGATCACTTAACAGTCGCTTAATATATAGATCAACATCGGTAGCCGTCAAGTTCAACCATTCAATTTCAATTTGCCCAGCAGAATTTTCAGTTAGCTGTCGAGTTAACATTTTGAAGAAAGCAATCTGACGCTTAGCATAGTTGCGGGAGCGCTTCTGGATTAGTTGCACGGTGTTAATAGCTACTTTTTCTAAATTTATATTTTGTTCGTGTAAAAATTTTAATAGATCATCATAGCCGATTAAGCGCTTTTCTAATAAAAACTGTTCCCAGGGTGTGCCAATTAAATTTTGCACTTCTGCTAACCAACCAGCGTCTAACATTTCTAGTACACGCTGGTCAATTCGAGCATACAATTCTGGCAGATCACGGGTTAAAATTATTAGTTTAACTTTTTGTGCTTTGGATATAATTGGCGCAAATACAGGCCTAGCTTGTGATGGCAAGATTTTATAATTCTGCCAAATTTCTAAAGCTCTTTGAATACGATAGTGATCATGTGGATTAAGCTCTCGTGCACGTACTGGATCAATTAAATTTAACTTTGCCCATAAATTTAGATTTTCTAAGCTCAGAGTGTTGTTTTTTTCCGGGTTTCTTTCCGGGAAATTATTGTCATAAACAAACGAACTATTATCAGACATGTCGGGGAAAAAATTATCTAACGGGCTCTTGAAAAAAAGCGCTTGTAGATAAAAACCTGATCCACCCACGAAGATTGGTGTTAGATTAGTATTTGGTTGATTACAGCTGTGACTATTATTTACTACTAAATTTTCGGGTGTCAAAACTTCAGCTTGCTTATCTAGCGTGAAATTTAATTTTCCGAACAACTCTGTTACTAATCTGCGATAATTAAAAGCTGTGAAATTCTCAGGCCGGTCTAAAATATCAAATAGATAATGGGGCACGAGCTCGTTGCGCCAATCTGGCTTGGCCGTGCCAATCGTTAATGGAGTATAGAATTGACCCAGGTCAGCGTTAATTATGGCAGGGTTTTTAAGCAGCGCTGCTAATTTTAAAGAGAGTTCCGTTTTGCCAACGCCTGTTGGCCCTGCAATTATAAACATATCCACATATCAAGCTCAATAAGATTAATTTCTTTAAGTATAACAAGACTTTAGGTCTTAAGCCACTCTTGCCCTAGCTAAAGACGCATTGCTAAAATTATAGTAAAAAAAAGGGCCAGAATTTAAACTGGCCCATAATAATATTCTAAAATAACTTCTAATATATATAAAACCTAGATTTGACGACCAGTGAGATAAGCCGGCGTGTTTTTAGCCCAGGCAAAAGCTCCCCGTAATAACTCTATCGCTCGTTCTTCCATCTCATTACGCACCAGAGAGATCTCTTCAGCCAATAGCGATTCAGTCTGCATTAATAAACTACGCTCGCCGAAAGACAATTCTTTACGTCGTGAAATGTGATTCAGATCACGATATATTTTAGAGATTTCGATCAAATCACCAGTTTTAATTTTAAATTGATACCGCTTGCTGCGTTTATTCCAAGAACTGGGAATCGTTAGCTGGATTCCGGTACAATCGTTAGGAGTAGAAAGAATTTTAAAAATATGATCAATGTTTTCTTCAGAGCTTAATTTACGAATACCAACCATGTCGGCATTATTAACTGGCACCAAAATCATCATATCTTTATGCAGGAAAATCAACTCAAAAAAACAAGCTGATTTGCCGGCAATGCTCTTTTCTACTACGCGATTAACCCTAGCCACCCCATGTCCTGGATAAACCACTTTCTCATTAAGAGCGAACATTACTACTCCTTTTTTATGTGTAGCTTTTTTCTGTATAGAATGTCCTCTTAGGTTTACTCGTCTAAGAATCTATTTTATCATAGACTGTTAAGCATTTAAAATTTAGTAGTTTAGACCAGCAATTAAGCTAGTAATTGAAAAATCGAAAGCTAGGTATTTTTAAATTATGCTGACCAGATCGTCATCGCTATATCAAAAATTTATTGTAAACATCAAGTGGAACGCCTTATCGGCCACTTATTACCAAACTATTTTAACTTTATTTATGATCTGGCTGTTTAAAGTCTCGTCGCTAACTACTTATGGACTAATTGGCACAATTTTTGCAATTTTATATTTATTAGTAGAATTTTTAGATTTAGGCTTTGATGGATCATTAGCGATCGATTTTAAATTACTAAGCGCTAGTAAATTAAATTTCAGAAAAATATTTTTAAGTCAGCAATCAGGACAATTAATTTTATTAAGCTTAGCGAGCTTGGGCATAATCTTGGGCCATAAAGTAATTAATGGCTGGTTTATGGCTAAATTTAGTTGTTGCCTGATCCCGCCAGCAGTTTGGCTAACTTTAGGGCTATTGCTGATTTTTGAAGGCTTATTAAAAGATTTGCGCGCTTTAGCACAGCTATTTTTTTTGAGTAAAGTTTTAGCGATCACACAGATCTTAGGAATTACAATTTATACTGGCATAATTTTACTTAACTATTATTTTGTTAATCCTAAAATCAATTTTTTTGATTTAAATTTTAACTTAATTTTTGCGCCACTATTATTAAGTTCTATTTTAAGTTTAATAATTTTAAGTTGGGCAATTTATCAAAAATATCAAAAACTCCCAGATCAAATAATTACACAACTATCAAAGTCTACTATAGTAAATTTAAATTATTTAAATTTCAAAATTCTAATAATGCAACGCTTTTGGATATTTTTAAACCAAATTAGCAAACTGGTTTTTAGCAGTAATTTTTTAATTACACTTTTAGCAGTGCTATTTGGTGCTGCTGCGATTGCACCACTAAAATTAATTAGCAGAATAACAGTTTTTTTTCGTTATATTTTATATTACGGCTTGGGACTACCAATTCGCTCGCTATTATCACAAACTCAAGCAAAAATCAGTTTTCGCAATTATCGCACAATCTTAGCACACAGCTTTTATGTACTTTTGGGAATTTTAGTTAGTACAGGCATACTTTTAATTATATTAACTATAAGTCACGCCGAGAGTTTAGAGATTTTAAAACGTGAGAATAGTTTAATTTTTCTGGGGATATTATTACTCGATAATTTAT
>CANKVQ010000049.1 GCA_947486885.1 bacterium | reverse complement strand
TTAATTACTAATTAGATTGGCACATATATAAAACATTGCCATCTACATCTGTAAAGGCGGCTGAAGTGCCCCACGGTTGTGTTTCTGGTTTAGCCAAAAAATTTACTCCTGCTGCACTCAAATGTTCGTAATCACCCAAACAATCACTAGTTTCAAAATTAAAAACTGGCTTATCTCCAGCTTGTTTGCCAACCAGTGCTTTCTCTTGCTCAGACTCAGCTTTGAGCAACACTAATTCCATGTCCAATTGAGCTGGTAAATGCAAAGTTAACCAACGCATTTCGCCAAACATGGCATCAGTATGGATCTTAAAACCTAATTTTTGATAAAAAGTTAAAGCTGCATCTTGATTGTTAGTAAAAAGCGTGATGTGAGTTATTTTAGTGAGCATTTTAAAGATTCCAATTAAAATTATACAAATTTAAAACAATACAAGCGTATCGCGTTTAAACTTGCATGACAATATTGGTCAAGTTTTATTAGCTATGCAAATGTACTTATTACATTGTAAACCGGTCTATAAAATCTTGGCCAACAAAAATGGAAAGTAAAATTAACACAATAAAAATAAAAAAGATGGCTTTAGCGATAGCTACTGCACCATGTTCAACATTATAGAAACCAAAAAAACCTGCTGTAAACGCTATCAACAATAAAAATAAAACTAACATTAATATGGTCATACTTGGCCCTCTTGATATTTAAACTACAGATTAACAAATTACATTAGTAACCTAATATATAATATCTAGTAATTACAGAAGCAAATATTTTAAACTCTATCTAGCGTTTATGTTGAGCATCCATTATAATGTCATCTATTAAACTACAATTTTAGTCTATTCACTAATTAGGTGCCTGTAGCTCAGTCGGATAGAGCAACGGATTTCTAATCCGTAGGCCGTAGGTTCGAATCCTACCAGGCACACCAGTCTTCGCTGCTACGCAGCTTCGTCTGGCTACGCCACTAGATTGATAAGATTAGTAAGAAAAATTCACATTACAGAAGAGCGAAGACTGTCCGAAGAAGTCCAACGTAGCTTTTAAGCGTAGATGGACGTAGACGGACCACTGACTCAGTTTAAATTTTAATTATCAAACTATTATTTTATTTCTTAAACAATACTTAAACGATCTATAGCCAATGTTTTATGTATATCTTATTCGTTCAATCAATTCTCCAGAGATGATATACGTTGGCTATACTACAAATATCACAGAGCGTTTGGCCACGCACAATTCTGGTGGCTCTATTTATACTAAAAAAGATAGGCCCTGGGAGCTAGTAACATGCACAGCTTTTAAGAATATGGACTGTGCTAAGCTATTTGAGAAATACCTAAAATCTCAATCTGGGCGCGCATTTGCTAAAAAAAGATTTTGGTAAGAGCATTATAAATTTATAGTTTCATTTTATGTACAAAAAAAATGTAAGATTATATGATACCAAAAATAATTTGGTTAAATGCCTTGCTGATCATCGCAACAACCTATCCTTTTGATCAGGATTTATTAAACATGGATTCTAAAGAAACTGTTACTATTGTAACTGCTACATCACAAGATAACGAATATCTCGAAAACAAATTGATTGAATTCAATCAACAGCAAGTGCCCTTCACCCAGAGTGAGCCATTTATACAATTAGGTTTTGTTATAAAAGATAAAGAGCATGTTATCCGCGGTGGCATAACTGCCGTGATTTACTGTTGGAAAATTTTGTATATTAACGTTTTGTGGGTTGACGAGCAATATCGTAAGCATGGCTATGGTGCAAAATTATTAGCAAAAATCGAACAAGAAGCTTGTAAACAAGGCTGCAAACTCGCCCATCTTGATACCTTTGATTTTCAAGCCAAAGATTTTTATCTACGACATGGCTATGAAATTTTTGGCCAACTCGATGATTGCCCACCAGGACATGTTAAATTTTTTATGAAAAAAACGTTATGAAATTTTCTGATTCCAAAACGGCTAGTCAAATGCTTTTAGATTTAAAGCTTTTATCCTCGCAACATCCCTCGACTACGCTCGGGACGAGCGAGAAAAAATTATCTTTTTTTGACTAAAGTGATTTTTGGAGAGATCATTTTAAAAATTGTTCACAGTATTAATATAAGAAAATTAATACACTGTGTCGTTTTTACGATGCTGAAGAAGCTGGTGGTGTAGCAGAATCTAAAAAGTCTAAATTGTAAGTATAATTATCTAAAAAAAGGAGTGTTATGATGAAAACTCCATAGTTAAGATTTATATAGCCATACAATAACTTGATCGTTGAGAAAAAAGATTTTGCTAGAGTGACATAATAGGTTTTTAGAATCATGAATAATACTAAAGCAACAATAAGAAAAGCTACCATCGCTGATGTATCAAGACTCGTTCGCATGCGCTGGGAACACATTAATATCTATAATGAATATAAGCGGCGGCCTACCGTTAGCTATGAACAATTTGAACAATCATGCTCATTGTTTCTTCATGAGGGAATAACATCGGGGCGGTGGGTAGTTTTCGTTGCGGTAATAAATGAAGTTATTGTTGGGCACAGCTATGTGCAGGTAATTGAAAAAATCCCAAAACCCTATTCCTTAGAAGGTGCTTGGGGATACGTTTCAAATATGTATATTGAGGAGCCGTATCGTAATCATGGTATAGGCACCATGTTGATCGACGTGCTCAAAGCGTGGGCCCATGAAGAGAAGTTTGAGTTATTACTTCTATGGCCAAGCGAAAAATCAACCAATTTTTACGCAAGAAACGGATTTAGCGCCGAGACCAAATGTATGCAGTACACAATCAAAGAAGATTAGTTCCTTAGTCTCTAAGCAAACAGCATTTGCTGGCCTGCCCGTCTAATGATTCATAAATTTAACTTATAAGATTCAGGGCTGACTCTTGGACTTAGTAACTAATTGGAACATGTGAAATTGTATTAATTTATGGGCATGTAATTAATACAAGACAAGAGCCACTCTTCTGTGTGGGTTGGCATTCGCACAAATCTAATTGCATGGGATTACTCCTGCTTGCATTGCTTCAAAATTACATCCGTGCAGAATTATAGTGTGTTTTGGCATAATTGCAATATGGAGAAACTTATCACTTTGCGCTAACAATCACTACATGATAAGTTGAAAAAATAAAACACCGCTCGTACAATATAAGGCAGCATTGAAATGATTCTCTTGCATAGCGGCCGAGAGCGGCATGTTTGCAATGATGGCAATAGCAGCGTCTATAAGGCTAAAAATAGTGATTAATGTGAGTAGTTCAGCTTTTAAGAAACATACATCAAGCATTAGTATCCAGAGTGGCAATATTCGGCTCTATACCAAATCATTTGGCAATAGTGCTGATCCCAGCGTACTACTTATTGCTGGAGCTGGTGCCCCTGGTAGTTTTTGGCCTGATATATTTTGTGAATTTCTAGCTCAACAAGGCTATTTTGTAATTCGCTTTGATCATCGTGATATCGGCTTATCAACCCACTTTCTTTCGTGTAACGCATTTAATAATGGCCCTTACACCATGTATGACCTAGTCGATGATGTCATAGGCATTATGGATGCTTATGACATTAAACAAGCTCATTTAATTGGGCATTCTATGGGCGGTTACTTAGTCGAATTAATATCGGTAATTAAACCAGAACGTATAATGGCAGGCTGTATTATTTCAGCCGGACCTCTAGCAACTAATACATTGAACCTGCCTGCTCCAACTGCCGAAACTTGGTCTATTTTAATGAGTAATCAGCCAGTTGGCAATTTTGAGCAGGATTGGCCAGGATGGTTAACTTCTTGGCAATACTTAAATGGTTTATATCCGTTTGATGAAGCTATGGCTAAATCATACACCGAAAATATTTATAAAAATCCACAAGATATTGGCATTGCCTACAATCATATCGCGGCTCAAGTAGTTACTTATCAGGAAGATTTTCCGAATGTCTTGCGAGAGATAAAATCTCCAATACTAATTATTCATGGTGAACAAGACCCATTAGTACCAGTTGCACATGGTAAGGCTTTGCATCAACTAATATTACCCTCTATCTTGCATCTAATTCCCAAAGCTGGCCATATGTTTTTTAACGCTGACTTATGGCTTACTTTAGGTAAAGTGATTGCACAGTTTTTAAAAGATTATCGTGCCTGATTAAGCTTTAGTGCATACACGACAAGCTCCGCATTTTTCAGCTAAACTACACGCCAGTATCAGTTTGTCAGATTAGATTAGCAGAAGGCCTAAATTGATCGGGATTAATGATACTGTAGCTGTACTGATTGATGGTGATTGCAACGGTGTCGATCATAGCTATCCAGATGTGATTTGCATAGTTTATTAATGAAACTTACCGCTTAAAGATAAACTCGCTCGACGGTAAAAACAAGGCCCACTGTGACGTGAGCCTTGCGAATTAATTTTATAATATTCCGCCACGTAAAAAGATTTATTTACGTGCTGAAGCTGCAGCTGCATGGGCAGCAAGTGTGTTATGTATGACTTCTGCTGCTCCTGGTATATCTTGCAATACTGTATCCAATAACTTCGGTTTATGTACATCCATTATAACTGCCATCACAGGATTGCCTAAGCACTGATTGAAATCATATAAAGCTGAATCTACTGCCACGGCAACACCCCCAAGCGTTAAGGGGGTTCTAGTTAAGCGCCCAGACAGATTGATATGTCTTTCAAGATAATCAAACCCGGCTACGCGTAAACGACTACTGAGAACTTTTTCGGTTGGCATTGGCACTGTAGAATCCCATTCCAAAGCTGTAAGATTAACAATAACGCTACATGCCATTAATAATAAAATTAATTTTTTCATTTATTTTTCCCTAGTTAGTTTTTTAAATAAATATATTTTAATATCAATTAAATT
>CANKVQ010000048.1 GCA_947486885.1 bacterium | reverse complement strand
TTTGGTTCTAATAATTGTTTTGGATTATTTAATAGTTCGCAAAATTTACATTTTGGATCACAGAAACCAAATTCACAAATCTTACAAGCTGCTAATCGACCTGATAGTCACGCTAGAATTTACGCTAATCACAAAGGTGGATTTTGGAAAATGATGGATATAAAGAATCGTAGGTTAGGTACATATGATGAAACTTTAACTAAAAAATAGGGACTTGAAAATGAATATTACAATGCAAATTATACCGAACAGTTATGAAACTGATGATGGATTTTATTATTGCCTAAATAGAATTACGATTAACGATTTTTGGGATGATAATGTAATGGCATTGAATTACTGGACAGAGGCAGACTATCAACGACAGTGGTTAGAAGGATTAGAAAGAATTAAAACGCATGATACATCTTGTTTAGTAGCTTCCATACAAAGTCCGGTGAAAAGTCAGCCATTACTTAATTGGTGGGTTTTATTTAAAATAAAAGATCGAATAATTATAAATAATTTGCTTACCATGGATAAAAGTTATATGAAGCTGGTTGGAGATAGAGATTTTTCACCGGATAATTGCTATGATTTTATTCGGCCTAGAGACACCTCTAAAACAATCAAAGGTTATCAGGTATCAGAATGGTTTGTTGAATTATAATATAGCCGAAATTTGAGCAAATTGGTGAATTTGTCGGTGAACAAACTCTAAATTTAGCTGCCGGTTTTCTAACTGGTAAAGCAGTTACGATAATCAGCGATTCAGTTTTAGCAGCGCAATTACATAAAGCTATAACAGTTAAAAATAAAACTGATAAAGCTAATTCTAAGAAAATCAGTTGGTTAAATAAATTTGGCGTGCCAGGTAAAGATGTTGCTCAAACTCTTGGACTAGTAATTGCTGAAGAATATGAGCTGGCTACATTAGACGGTTTAGTTGTTAGCTTTAAAAATAGCCCTGTTAATAACCAGAGCTTATTTAATCATGCCAAAGAATATTTTAAGCACAATAAGTCTGGCAAGAAAGCTAAGCACAAGCCAGTGGTAAAAATTGTACCTGATGAGAATAAACTTGTCCGTATAATTGGACACCAAAAAAGTTTGCCTGAATTGCGGTTAGAAGCTAAAGAATTAGCAAATAAAATGGGATTTAAAGAAACTAAAGATTATTCTTTTGGATCACATAGAGAAAAAGTTTATAAAAAAGGTAATTTATATATCTCTCTAAATCGTGATGGGCATAAGGGTGGATTTTGGAAAACGTTTAATAGAAAAGATAAAAGAACGGGAACATATAATGCGATGCTTACAGAATTAATAGGTGTTTAGAATTAATATAAAATCGACAACTTATTTGCTTTGGGAGTTAATAGTAAAATGTTTTTTTATAGGGTGACTAAATATATTCCTAAAAATCGTGATAGCAATGGAATTTATTTGCTCGATGAATGGACTTTTTATGCGCAGATAGGTACGGTAGTGTCGGGTAAAATATTTGCTAATGATTGCTTTTTTAAAAAAATTAAAGATGTGATTAGTATTAATAAAACAGATGTAGATTTATTAATACGCTTAATTTTAAGAGAAAAGTTGTGGTGCATGTTTACATCAAAGTCTATGTCGGTTCGTTTTGGTTGGGACTATTACATGTATATTGGCAGTGTTAATAAATGTGTAAAAGGGATTAAAAAAGTTGAACAGCAAGGTTTGTTTGTCGAAGAATGTGATTCTGAATATCTATAGCGGCCCTTTTTAAGTTTTGCCATTTGGGTTAAGGCCTCAGTGTATCATGTGCATTGCAAACAGTGGGCCTCTATAGTACAACTTTTAAATAGAATTTTTATAGCGTAGATTTAGGTTTAAAGTTTGTTATACTCGAGTAGTATTAAAACTTAAATGATAGCTGCTTTAGGGTGATTATAAATGATAAATCAAGTCAAACTTGAAACCAAATCTGAAGATTTAGTAATTATTGAACGCTCATTGAAATTAGCAGGCGAAGTGCAAATTTCGGGTGCTAAAAATGCGGTGCTAGTGATTATGCTAGCGGTTTTACTAGCGGATGGAAAATCTGTCTTAAGTAATGTGCCAGATTCAGCTGATGTGAACTACGTGATTAAATTATTAACAGATTTGGGTGCGATTGTTGTTTTTGATCGTGATTTAAAAATTGTCTCTATCGATACTACCAATGTAAATAAACACAGCGTAGACCAACAAATTATGCAAAAAATGCGGGCATCTATTCTAGTGCTAGGACCATTATTAGTGCGC
Organism: bacterium; assembly: GCA_947486885.1. GTDB lineage: Bacteria > Babelota > Babeliae > Babelales > JABDEC01 > CANKVQ01. Next base: position 2,651 of record CANKVQ010000048.1, on the reverse strand, counting down.
CAAGGGCGGGCGGAGATCGCGATGCCTGGTGGTTGTGTGATCGGTGGTCGGCCATTAGATTATACGCTAGATAATTTTCGCAGAATTGGCGCGGAAATAAATTTAAGCAATCAACTACTAGTTGCTAGTATTTCACAAGATTTACAGGCCAAGCGATTAGTTTTGGATTATCCAAGCGTGGGGGCAACTGAGAATTTATTAATGGCTGCTACATTAATTCCTGGTACAACAGAAATTATTAATGCTGCGCTAGAACCAGAAGTGCTTGATCTAGTGCAAATGTTAACTAAAATGGGCGCTAAAATTGAGATCTGTGCACCAGCTGCGATTAAAATTACCGGAGTGAAAAAATTAAATCCCATAGAGTATACAGTCATGTCGGATCGACTCGAAGCTGGTTGTTTACTATTAGCAGCCGCAGTGACTGGTGGTGAAATTTTTATTCCCAATGCTGATCCAAATACGCTCGATATTTTCTTGTTTAAACTAAGTGAGATGGGTCATGAAATTAAGACCGAGCGTGATAAATTAGGTGTCTGGCTAAAGGCAACTAGTAATCCCAAAGCGGTATCGATTAAGACTGCGCCATATCCAGGGTTCCCCACAGATTTACAAGCGCCCATGACTGCGGCTCTAAGTATTGCTTTCGGGACTAGCGTGATTGAAGAGACGGTTTATGAAAATCGTTTAATTCATGTGCGTGAATTACGCAAAATGGGGGCACAAATCCAAAATACAGATACTAGAGCCGTGATTACCGGTGTAGATAATTTATACGGAACAGAAGTTGTAGCGAGTGATATTCGCGCTTCTTTTGCGTTAATTTTAGCTGGTTTAGTAGCCCATGGTCGGACTGTTATGAGCGGCGTATCACACTTTAGGCGTGGTTACGATGGCATGGAATATAAATTGCAAAGTTTGGGTGCTAAAATTAGTGTTTGTAGTTTTCAAGATTTGGTGCCTAAAAATTCTAGTAACTTAGACCTAAATATTTAAATGGTTATTTCAAGAGCAGACATAGCGCTCCGTCATGCTGGACCAGTCAGCTTTGCTATCTTCGTATTTACGATAGTCTGTATATTCTAAATGTTCTGGTGAAGGTAGCTCTTTACCATCGATCGCTTTAATAGCGTATATAGATGCAGCACCGCAATAATTAGCTACAATTCTGGTGCTTGTTCCACGATATCTATCTAGCTCTGTTTTAGCAATTGGTGTTCGATCATTTTCTTTATAAAATTTAATTTTATCACTACTATAAAGCACTCCGCAGCGTTTACCTTTTTCGCAAACATTCTCAACAAATTCCAACGTTAGAGATTCTCGAAACTTGTCGAACACGTTAGCGATTTTACTAGGTGTATAGGAACCACCGCCATAAATTTTAACTTGGCCCCATGGAGAGCATAAATAGTCTGGATAGCTTTCAGTTGCTAAAAAAAGGCCACGTTTGGTTTGGTGATAATATGGGTTCGGTACCGGCCAACCTTTTTCTCCTAATGCTAAAGATGTATCATCTTCAGCATGTACTTGTTGTGCCACTCTCATTGCTAAATTACGAATAGATTGAATTGCGTTAAAAGTTACGACAAGCTCTTCAGATTCATGATCATCATCTTTTATGGCGGTATGTTTCATGGTATGTATAGGGTTATAATAAATTAATAGTAGTCCTAAAAGACAAAGTATTTTTGATTTAATTAGCATGCGTATATTCTCCATATATGATCAAAAAGCTGCTGAGAGTTCGATTAATTCTTTGGTAATTTTATATTGACGTAATTTATTATAATCACGATAGCTAATTTCTAATAAATCACTGGCATTGCGATTAGCAGTGTCCATAGATCTAAATCTAGCAGCTTGTTCTGCTAATAGTGAGTCAAATAGAACTGATTGAACGGTGTAATTTAAATAACGTTCTAATAAACAAGTATAAATTTCCTGTGGTGAACTGTCCCAAATATATTCACTATAATTGCTGATTAAATTAGTTTCTGGGGGATTATTTTTAGATTTAGATAGATTTGTAGCAATGGGATAAATTTCAGTTTTTACGGGTTTGTTTAGAAAAAAAGTTTCAGATTTATTATTAAAGCTAGTAACTAATTGATAATTTGTTTGATTTTTGCTTATAAAATTAAAAATATCATGACTAATTGAGGCTAAACTACTAATTTTTAAATTAGAATATTCTTGAACAATATTTAAATTACGCTTACGCAATTCTTGAGTAATTTTTTTAGAACCAACACAAATAATTTCATAAGTAATTAAATTGGAACTAAATGTTTGGTCTCGCCCAGAAATTGAATTATGATCTATAAAGCGTAAAATTTCAGCATCAAAGTTGCCACAAAGCCCTTTTTGGGCGCCAATAATAATCAAAAGTTGTTTGTTATTAATGACAGCTTGATGAGTATCAATTTTAGGGTTGTTTTTAGCTTGGCTGGCAATTTGTAACATGTCTAATAAATTATGTCGATAAGCATCGCGTGATACTGTTTGTTTTTGCAATCTAGTGTGCAAAGACATAGAAATCAACTGCATGGCATGCGTGATTTTTTTAATTGTTTCGATTGCTCGAATGCGTTGTCGCATTTGAATTAATTGTGACATAATTTACTTTTACTTAAGCAAAAATTTATCAA
>CANKVQ010000047.1 GCA_947486885.1 bacterium | reverse complement strand
TAATTTTAAGTATTAACTTCGTGAATTAATTGATCGATTTGCTGTTGTAACTGCGCATCTATTTTAAGTCTGCCAGAAATTTTATCAATCGCATGCGAAACTGTTGTATGGTCTTTACGATTTAAATATAAACCAATTTCACGTAGCGACTTATCAGTTAGCTGCTTCATCATGTACATGGCTACTTGGCGGGCAAATACTACATCTTTGCCACGATGATCTGAACGTAAAACTGTTAGATCATGCGCAAAATATTTACTAACCAAAGTTACAATACGTTCTAAAGTCGTGGGCATAGCAACAGCTTTTTGCGCTAGCGAGCCTAATACTTTTTGAGCTAATTCTAATGACAGTTGCTGATGTGTTAAATTTGCAAATGCTAATACTCGCACTAAAACTCCTTCGAGTTCACGAATATTAACTACTTCTTTAGAGGCAATAAAACAAGCTATTTCGTCTGAAAGAGTTTCATGGTGCTGTTCGGCTTTTTTCTTTAAAATAGCAATTTTAGTTTCTAACGCTGGCACATGAATATCAGTAATTAAACCCCATTCTAAGCGTGATCGTAAACGATCAGCTAAGCCAGTAATATCACTTGGATAAGTATCACTAGTTAAAATAATCTGCTTGCGTGCTTCGTATAAAGCATTAAAAATATGAAAAAATGCTTCTTGTGTCTGATCTTTATTAGAAATAAACTGTATGTCGTCGATTAAAAGCACGTCGATAGCACGATATTTTTCTTTAAATGCAAAAACTTTATTAAATCTAATGGCGCTAATAAATTCTGACACAAATCTATCTGTCGTCTGATATAAGACTGAAATTTGCGGGTTATGAATTTTAATTTCATTACCAATCGCATGTAATAAATGCGTCTTACCTAAACCAGAGTTACCGTAAATAAATAGGGGGTTGTATAACTCTCCGGGCTGTCGTGCAACCGCCTGAGCTGCGGCATGCGCTAAAGTATTGTTCGGCCCAATAATAAAATTGTCGAATCGATAGACACTATTTACTGGTGTGCCACGTTGTGCTTGAGCTAGCTGACTATGATCTGTACGTTTACGCACAATTTTAGCAGGAGTAATATTATTATTTTTATTTTGTTTGTTTTTACTGTGACTACTAACTACAGCTGCATTATTATTTGAATTTATATTAGTTAAAAAATTATTTGCTGACTGAGCACTAAATTCACTTAAAATTACTTCCGGCTGCTCTAAATTGGTTAACACTACTATTAAATCTTGAACATTTAATAAACGTCCTAAATTCAAACGTAATAATTCTAAATAGTACGTATTAACCCAATCTTTAACAAAGTTATTTGGTGCGCGTAGAAAAATGGTACGCTGCTGCGCATTCCAATTTACAATTGATAGAGCTTTTAACCAGGTTTCAACTACCCGACTTCCTGCTTCATCTTTCGCAATATTTAAAAATTCTTCCCAAATCGCACTTAGCACAAAAATTCACTCGCTTACTCGATTTATTTGTTAAAATTTGTTATGTAATTACTTGTTATACAATTCTAAGATCTAAATTATATGATCTAATGTAACCGGCCGCTCGCTAGATGTGAACATGAAAACTAATTTTCTGCAAATCTTATTGTTTTTAAGCTTTTTTTTATCCGGTTGCAGCGTCAAAAAAGATCGTAGCAACTTAGCCCATAATTACTACCAGCAAGCTTTAGTCGCCGCTGAGAAAAATCCACGTGAAGCGCTAGCCCTACTGGAAAAATCTTTAAGCGAGCAAATAATCCCGCGCGCTTTAATTTTTAAAGCTACGTTATTATTTCAAACTAAAGAATATGCAGAAAGTTTAACACTTTTTGAAAAAATTATTAAAGATAAAAGTTATCCTGAAACTTTACAAACTGATGCTCTAAATAATTACGCCTGTCTTTTAATTAATCTTAACAAATTAGATCAAGCAGAAAAAATCTGGCAAGAGTTAATCAATAATAAACATTATCTTTCACCAGAAGTAGCGTGGTTTAATATCGGCCTGTTAAATTTAAATCGTCAATTATATAACAAAGCAGCGCATGCTTTTAATAGCGCTATCAGAATTGCTTCTGATTATATTGACGCTTACTATTATCTGACCGTTACGCTGATGAAAATGCAAGAATGGGAACTAGCTCGTAAAACTGTAATTGAATTAATTGGTCAAATTCCAGAACATCAATCTGCTTTAGAACTTTTAGAACAAATTGATCAAAAGTTAAAACCTAAAAAATAATCTAGCTATAATTTTACGATTTATTACTTAGCAAAATAATTTTTAATCCCCTGGGCGATTCCATTAGCTAATAATGCTTGATATTCCGGCTCATTTAATTTTTTAGCTTCTTGAGCATTCGACAAATAACCGAGTTCGATTAAAATTGCCGGACATTCAACACCCATTAAAATTTGTGCAGCTGAACATCTGACCTTGCGATCTTTTAATTCATAAGCATGGGTTAAATTATCAGAAACTTCTTGCAAAACTGCTTTATGTATAGTATCAGCCAATTTTTTACTTAAATTACCTAATAAATTAACTTCACATAAGTTAGTAAAACTACTTTGAGCAATTTTTTTAAACAACTGATCGTCACCAAAAAAGGTTTCTAAACCCATGGCATCTTTATTAGCAGCATGATTAGCATGTAATGAAATTAGCAAATCAACTGATTCAGCAAAATTAATTAAGTAAGTTCGTTCATCCAAATCCATTTTAAGATCTTCTGGACAGGTTTCGACAATTTTATAGCCTAGATTTTTTAAAATTTTTTTTAATCTAAAGCCAACTTGACGCGTAATAATTTTTTCGGGTTGCGCACTCAGTCCAATTGCCCCATGATCAGAACCACCATGGCCATAATCTATGCCAATCGTAATTTCTTGAGCTAAGTTATTATTTTTAATTAATTTTTGGGAACCAACCAATTGATGTTCAATCTGGATCAATAAACCATCAAATCCACTGATCGCTTTAAAACTTTGATACTGCACACATTTAATTTGACGTATATCGTAGATTAAAATTAGCTCTAAACTATTTTTAAGCTGTTTAAATTGTAATTTATAACACTGATGATGACCATTATGGAAATAGCCTTTATTATTCAGCAATAATTTGCGAATTTGATCATTAGCAAAACTAAGTTTATGAAAAATAAAACGCTCTGTACGATAATGCTCTGGTTCGTCACACAAAGGTGTAATCGTATGTTCTATTTTAGGTGTACCATGCAAATAAAAAACCAATTTATCAGTCTCACGCCCTAGATGCTCAAAAAATTTTTCGACTGTTAAATTGGCCTGTAAATTAGATAGCCAGAGTAGGCCCATTAAATATAAGTTAAGCTTAGTCACCCTACCCCACCATCTTTTCCCACCTATCCCTACGCCAGCTGTAAACTCTTAGGCAATGTACAAATAGTTGAAATAAAAAAACAAGAGAGATTAAAAAAAATTAACAATTACTCGACCTAGTGCCGCGCAAAAGATTTTTTTAATCTCTCTAAGAAATTTATTTTTAAGCCAGTTTAGGACGCAACGATGTATTGAAAGAATCATATAACAAATAAGAAGCTGCTAAAATAGCGGCTGTATCAATTAAAAGATCACAAGCCTTAGCAGCAGTATGCCAGTTTGAATTAGGATTTAAATTAACAAGTTCATCAGACTGTTCGCCTTTATCAGCTTTTTTACAGCTAGCAGGACCATGATTTTTGTTAAAATCTTTAAGATCTTTTTTCAATTTAGCGACATCGACTAAACATTTTAAAGCTATTAGAGGTTGTGCTATGCCTGGCAAAGAAAGCGCCTGAACATTTACGCTGCAAATCAGCGCTAAACCTAAGAATAATTGCTTGAATTTCATATAATTAAACTCCTAAGATATATAACTGTTTATATTTTCAGGGTACCATAAACTAAAAAAAATGCTACCCCAACTCCGCTACATAGGCTAATCTACGTGATTTTTCCCAAGCTGGCAAAAAATCCTTTAAGCGATATTTATGGGCTACCTTACGATTATTTGGCATAGCAGGATCATTGACGAAAATCAGCTTTTTTTGCCGATCCCACCCTGTAATTAGCATTAAATGGCCACTAGCATACGGCTTGGGAGCGCCATAGAGAGGCCCCCGCACGCTTACAACCACAGGTAAACGTTCTTTTAGATAAGCATGCAGATCGGCAAAATTACGTAAACGTAGTACCCGATACGTAGCTAATGGGTAAACTTCAAAAGCACGGGCTACACTAAATGGCCAACTACCATAAGTCTCTAGGCCCATATCGTACGTTTTAGTTAAGAACTTTAAGGTTTCTGGCTCAGTTTTAGCCAAATAAGCTACTTGCATGGAAATAGCTGTTGGAGAACAAGCTCGTTCGCCATCAGGGTGACTTAAACTCATTTGCGACTGTAAGGGCACATTTAAAATCTTCACGGTTGGTAAATGATCGCCAACTTGGCTAGATTCAGCTTTAAACAAGTTTAAATTAGAGATGCACACTCCTATATGTCTCAAATCAGCTAAATTGGCCCCATTATGAGCTGAAATTTTGATCCTAAAGCCATCGAAATAATTACCAGATTTAGCCTCAAAACGCACATGCTCATAAGAAAATCGACTATCATGTTGAACCCGATGTGATCTTTGAACATGCGCTCCCCAGTCGATCATTTTATGCCAATCACTCCATTGATTAGAGCTACTACTATGTCCCTGAATTGAAAATCTAAAATAGCCCTGTGCTGGCCGATGGGCATTAAAAGAGAAAATCAATTGGGTAAACTGAGCTAAATTAGTTTTAGAAAAAATTAATTCTGATTTATCTGCAAACTGCTGCGCTTGCTCTGCTGTTAATTTTTTACCATAACACCAAGTCCACGCTGACTGCTCTGCTACACTAGCAGCCCCATTAATCATATTAACAACTAAACTAGCCCCTAAGATTAATTTCTTAAACCAACTTTTAAATTGCAATT
>CANKVQ010000046.1 GCA_947486885.1 bacterium | reverse complement strand
CCTAGGCCACAAGCGCCTGGTCTGCCTACAAAGCATGGCTTATTGATATAAACTTTACTAGCTGATGAATACTGAGCTTGAACACCCACTACCGTTAACAGAGCAACGGCTAATAATAGTAATTTCTTCATAAAAAACCTCCATAATTATTTTTAGCGGGGCGGGGTTCCAAACAATTGGTCCCCCCTTACACTCTCCCCGTAATATAGATGGTAGCAAACCCTTTATTTACAAAGCAATAGTTTTAAGTAAAAAGTTACTACAAAATAAATTTACAGGTTTAAATACTAGAAAAAAGCTTGATAATTAGATCTTGATTATAGATATAGGTGATAGCGCCTAGGGCGAGATAGGGGCCAAAGGGTAATTTACCCGAAAATTGATTATACCCAGTGATAATTTGAATTAAGCCTACACATGAGCCATAAACTGAACCTAGTAGTAAACTAAGCCAGCAGCCTAGCGGTCCCGTAAAAGAACCAATAAAAGCTAATAAAAATAGGTCACCGGTGCCTAGGCCCTGTTTATTAGTGCAAGCCAAAAAACTAAAATTAGTAAACCAGAGTAAGCTGTAACCCAAGCTTGCCCCCAAAAAACTATTTAAAATAGTTATCGGTAATAAATTTAAAAAACTAAAAATTAAACCTAGGGGGATTAAATAAAGTGAGACCAAATTAGAGATTAAAAAAGTCTCTAAATCGGTTCTGACCGTAATAATTAAAGCAGAGCAGAAAATAAAATAAGCTAGCCAATACTGGGCTGGAAAAAAATAAAAAATCGGTAAAATTGTTATTACTGTAAGTAGCTCGATGATGGGATATAAAATTGAAATGGGGTGTTTGCACTGACGACAGTGGCCCCAGAGTATCAGCCAAGATAAGATGGGAATTAGATCACGAATTTGAATAATAGTTAGACAGTGCGGACAGGTCGAGCGTGCAGTATTTAATGGGATATTATCATGAACTAGGCGATAGGCTAATTGATTTAAAAAAGAGCCCCAGCAGAGTAAGCCTAAAATCTGAGCTAGAATTATAATTATCACTAGCAGATATCCCAACAGTTTCTGACTCGCCCAAAATTATTCTGCTGACTCACGTTTTACTTTTTCTAATAATTCTTCAATCGCTTGCACTCTTTCAAACTTATCATCAAATTTGAAAACTAAATTAGGGGTATAACGACCCTTGATTTTTTGAGAGAGCGCTTTGCGTAATGACGGCTTATAAGCTTTTAGTAAATCTAATTGCTTAAGATAAGCAGCTTCGCCATCAGCAGTATATACATAAATTGTACAGTGGCCTTTATCGGGCGATAGTTCTACACGATTCACAAAAAAGCCAGTTAAAGCTTTATTTTCTAGTGTAGTTGCCTGAAAAAGGGTGGCAATTTCGCGAAACAAAAGCGCTTCTTTTTGGTTTTTTTTGATAATACTGACTGGTAGCAGTCTGCGGGTCATAAATACCTAAATAAACTAGTGGATTAGCGTTTACTGCTATTTTGTTCGATTTCTAAAAGATTAAGCTTAATGGCACGCATAACTTGTTTACGACGTTTTAAGCTTTTTGGCTCAAAGTAAACTTGACGCTTCATGTCGCGAACTACGCCTTCACGCTCACATTTTTTCTTTAATTGGCGTAAAGCTTTTTCGACGTGATTAGTAACTTGGACGGTAATATTAGATTTTTTCTTACTCATTTAGAGTCGCATCGCTTTCGTAAGTTAAAAATTAAGATTTAAAATTATTGATATTCTAGAGATTATAATTTATAAAAACACAATAAAGCTAGTATAACTACCCCGTGAAACTTGTAAAGCAAAGTATCTATCACATCCCTCGATTACGCTACGCTTCTAAGCTTCGACGGACACGGTCGGAAAGCAAAATAGTTTCGAAAAGAGTGAATAAGCAGGCTGCCAATATTTTAGTGTACAAATTCCAGTGAAAAAGAGATCGTGTTGGTCTTATAAACATTGGCCCCACTAAATGGCATCTGGCCTTTGACAGAGATCATGCAGCCCGGTGAAACATCATAAGATAAAGCTATATTACACAATTGCGTACGCCAAGCACTATTATCTTCTAGCTGACTAGTAGTAAAGGCTTTGTTGGTATTATCGCAGCAGAGCTTATATTTATCTTCCATGTGATTAATATACAGATATTGGAAATGCATTGAAAAATGGTTGTCAAAATGGCGCGAATTTAGGAAAGCGCCTATATGCCAAGTAGTTCCCGGAGCGACTTTTACGTTAGTTTTATATGGATAAATAATATTCTGGTAAGCATTATTCGGTACCCGTAAACCATCTTTTTGTTTTGCCATAAAGAAAGTTCCGCCACCTTCAAAGCCGATTTCACAACTTTCATAGAAAAATAGACTAACGCCAGTATTAAAATCGCCGGCATTATGGCCATTATTACCAAAAGCTACGGATAGTGGCTTATCTGGATCGGTGCCTTTAGCAGCGCCCAAGGTATAACCAGCGGCAAAGAATGGCATAATGGCACAATCTGGCCAAGCACTGTCATTATTTTTATTTAATTCGATCATGTAGCGCCAGAATAGTTCACCTCGAATATCATCGATGGAAGTTGCTTCATAGTCACTAATATCGATACCAATTAGTTTGGCGATTACAGGATTGAATTGTTGCATTAGTTCAGTATGCAAGCAACTCACAATGGCCCACCAATCAGGACTTGAAATTGCTGGTATAACGGTATTAGTTGCACTATTGGCAAAAGGGTTAATCACGCCAGCCGTAGTATAATCATAGAGTCCGTTATTGGTAACAGTAGCGCCATCTAAGACATAATTAGGATCTGGCTGCGGGGCAGTCGGATCAATAAAATCAGCACAGTTAGTCAAATGTGAAATGCCAGTTTGCACGGACATGCCAAAACCTTTAGTGAGCATAGCAGCACCTCTAAAGCGGGCACCCTCTTTGCGAAATTTAGTTTTTACTGACAAGAAACCAAAAGTTTGATCGGGGCCTTGCATCGCCAATAAGCTTTGTACGGTCGGATCCGGTACTGGTGTAGCACTACCAATACATTCTAAAGTATTAAAAGCAATTTGAGCTAAATCATAGGGGATGGCATAGCGACCACATGATCCGTCCGGCAAATCTGTACAGTCATTATTTTCGCACAAATTTGCGCAATTGCCGCCTTGCGCGTTAGCACAAGGTACTGGTGCATCGTCAGTGCTACCGGCATTCCAGCTAGATGGACAATTGGTGATAAAAAAATTGTCGCTTGGTGTCGTGGTACAATCTGCCGCGTTATAAAAACCGTAGGGTAAAAGAGCTAAAATGTTCCATCGACCAGCGATATCACCGAGAAAGAAGGGGTTAGGTACGGGCGGTACCGGGACTGGCAGTGTGCTTGAACTAGGTGTAATGCCACTTAAATTAGTATCGTTGGCAGGATCTGGTCCAGGACATTTTTTACCACATTTATCCCAGCCACTATTTGCTTTGTCAAAGTAGGGGGTAATTGATAATTCGACGCCCTGTTCCCATAATGTATTGGAATCGCGATTTAAGAAATCACGTGTGCCATCATATAAGTAGGCAAAAGGGAAATTACTATCGTAGATTGGAGCCGGATCGCTATTATTCAAAGTAGTGATGACAGATGCATTAACTAATGTTGCACTACTGAGCAAGCAGACCAGAAGCGCGAGTCTGCAAAATGTCTTTTGCATTACTAATTCCCTCTTTGTTTAGCATTGATTAAAACTACTTATAGTACTGCTGTCTTAAAACGTCAATTAAGTAATTTAAAAAAGTTTTACAATTTCAGTAATTAAACCTTCAGTAGCGAAAAATATGATCACTAAAGTAGTACCTAATCCTAAATATGTTTTAAGTAAACTCCTAAAATTGCGTTCAGTTTTAATTTTTAATAAGGCTGCGATCGATAGACCATAAGCTAAAACAATAAAAATCGCGGTTAAATTAAAAAACATGTCGATATTATTAAGTGTTAAAAAAGTGCTTAAAATTAATAAGCCAATTAATAATACGGCTGTACGATGGTTAAACCAGTTGCTCTGGCAAAGCTGTTTGGCAAACTTACTTTCTAAATTATTAGTCAGTGAGACTAGTAAGTTGCTAGAACTCCAAATCATAGCATGCAAAGTGCCAATAATTGAAATAATAATTGATAACCTAATTAATTGAATTAACCAAGTTGCGGTCGGAAAAATCTGCAATAAAATAGTTGCTAGGGGTACCGAATTACTAGTAAATAGATTTAAAGGCACGGCTAAGATAATTGAACCAATAAATAAGATATAGATCAAAGCGACTAATAATACCGAGTAAGCGGTGGCTTTCGGCACATTTTGGTCGGGATTTTGCACTACTTCAAATAGTGACGTAATTGCTTCGAACCCAAAATAAGAAAATATCACGATGCGACTAGCTGCTAAAACTTGTAACCAGCCAAATGGAGCAAATGGTGTTAGATAATTGAAATTTAATTTTGTTAAGCACAAAAGTATGGTAGCCAGCAGGGGAAAGACAGTTAAAATTAGTAAAATATGTTGCCCCAGAGTCGAAAATTTTACGCCACAGGAGTTTAAAAATAAAACACCGGCTAAAATTATCACGCCTAAAGTTAGCACAGAGCAGTTAGGGTAATAATATTGCAGCGAATAACTAGCTAAACGTACTAATAAGCCCATGCCGATCATGAGACCAATTAAATAAGCATAGCTGGCAATTACGCCCATGGTTTGGCCACCCCAAGATTTAGCATAGGTATAGAAAGAGCCGTTCTTAGGAAATAGTTCGGCTAAACGGGCTAGTGTGCCAGCCATGAACCAGACGCCCAGTGAAACCAATATAATTGTAATTATACCAGCTGGACCAGCTTTAATTGCCAAAGCGACTGGGATGGAAAAAATACCAGCGCCAATCATAGCATTCATGCCAACGGTAACAGCAGTAGCTAAACTAATTTTTTGGGACATAATTAACTCTATATTTTACTTGGG
>CANKVQ010000045.1 GCA_947486885.1 bacterium | reverse complement strand
TCACGCAATTCAAATAAACGCGAGCTCATAGAACCTAATACACCACCACCAAAAATCTGGTCAAATAATAATAATTTATCATAATCTGGATCTAACCTAGAAACAGATTTGCCTGCGAAAGCTAACACAATCTGATCACGATTAATGGGGTATTTAATCACAGTTGGCTGCACTGTTGAAATTTCAGGATAATCTAAATCTGGCACTGCTGGGCCTTGCCATTTACCTAGTGTGCTGTTTAGCGCATCGATTAAATTGTCACGACTTAGGTCACCCACAATTGCTAACCAGCTATTTTGGGGTGTAATAAATTGCTTATAAAAATTTAACAATTGCGCTCGTGTTAACTTAGCAACTGACTCGGCTGTGCCAAAAACAGGTTTACTGTATGGATGATCTTGGTAAATAGCTTCACGAATTAATTGGTCCACAAAATAAGTTGGTGTGTCCCAATAATTATCGATTTCAGCCAAAATTTGGTCCCTAATTTTTTCAATTGCACCAACATCAAATTGCGCATGACAAAAAATTTCAGTTAATATTTCTAAAGCTTTAAGTAAATCACCGCTTAGTAAACTTAAAGAAACTAAGCCCGAATCAGAGCGCAAGGACATACCATGCTGTTCAATTAGATCATCTAGCTCTTGTTTGCTATATTTTTCAGTACTTTCAGTTAACACTTGCGACACAAAAGTACTAACTCCAGCTTGACCTATTGGGTCATAACGATAATCAGCTTTAAATTCTAAAACTAGTTCAATCTTGGGCGTATTGGGATTGTGATAATATAGTACCTCTAAGCCGTTCTCTAATTTAATTATTTCAGGCTTGGGAAATTTAAAGTTTATATAGTCTCGTGTATCAATACCATGTACCGCCACACCCTTTTCAACCACTGTTTCACGTACGCGTCCAGACAACACACGCTGATCTTCAGCATCAGAGATTTCCTGTAGTTTGACCAATTGTGATTGATCTTGTTCTGTTACTGGTAAAACCTGACCTTGATGCCGACGAGCTGAGATTAAATAATTACCAACAAATTGCTTAACTTGTTCAGCTAAACTTTGCTGATCGCAACTGTCTAAATATTTAAAAATATAGTTTTCATCTTTAGTAACTAAATAAGTCCGGCCAATCACCTCAGCTTGTTTTTGGTTTTTTTCCAACATACTGTAATAGTCAGCTTCAATGCGCTTAACCGCTCGTTGCAACTCTAATTCAGTTATGCCATCACGCGCTATTTGGTCGAGCTCAGTTTGAATAATTTGGTTAATTTTATCTACATTACCAATCTCTTTTGGCTGATAAGATATAAATAATAAACCAGCATCAAATAAGTCCTCTGTGCCTGCACCAATATCAGTAACTAACTCTAATTCATCTAGTAATTTTCGCACCAAACGTGAACTATCGCCATAGCCAATTACGCGTGATACTATATCGATTAAATAATCTTGCTGTGCCACTGAGCCTGGTATTTGATACGCTAAAAAAACTATTGGTTGTTTTACATCACGATACAATTCGATGGATTTGCGCGATAAGTCTTGTGGTAAATAATGCTCAGTTTTTTTATAACTTAAATCAGGTTTAATTTGTCCAAAATTTTGTTCTACTAAATCAAATACTTGTTCTGGGTCTATGTCACCCACGATCACCAAAGTGGCGTTATTGGGTACATAATGTTTTTTATAAAAACGCAATAAGGCTTCACGATCTATATTCCATAAATCATGTTTATAACCAATAATTGGATTTTCATAGGGGTGCCCACCAAAAATCATACTGCACATTTTTTCAGCTAGTGTCGCAGTGTAATTATCGCAATACATTTTTAACTCTTGGATAACCGCTTTCATTTCAGAAGCCAGCATATCAGATTTAAAAGTGCAATTGGTCATACAATCCGCTAAAATTGGTAATGCGGATGTCCAATGCTGCGTGGGAAAATCAAAAATATAACCAGTGTAATCGTAAGATGTAAAAGCGTTGCAATAACCAGATAATTTACTAGAAATTTCGTTAATATCGCTTTCAGAAAGTTTTTCAGTGCCCTTAAAGATCATGTGTTCTAATAAATGTGCTAACCCTTTTTCGCCGGTTTGCTCATCTTTAGAGCCTACTCCATACCACATTTGAATTGAAACTTTGGGGATTACATGATTTGGGCGCACTAGTATTGTTAAACCATTATCTAATACATACTTAAAAACTTTTTGCATATTAACTTTTGTCCCTAGGTATTTAATTTATAATAATTTTAAACAGTTATAAGTATTGTATCAGCATAACAAAAAACTTATTTAGCAAAACAAAAACCCTTAAATCTGCTAAAATAATCTTATGAACACTGCAGAAACTAGCCATTGGTATATATTTAAATTAAAAAAACTAATCCAGCAAATTAGGCTACCGTGGTCCAGTTATGCTGCACTTGGGACTATACTGGGGGCCTATATCTCAAATATGCCGCTAGTCACTAACCTAGGTTTACTACTTATATTAACTATTATTATTGTAAATAAAAAAAATATATTAAATCAAAACGTTAATCTCATTAGCACAGCTGTATTTACCAGTTGCATGCTAATTACAGCTGGCACTAATCACTATCAGACTCAAAAGCTGTTTAAATTTTATGAAAATTATGCACATCAAAGATTTACACTCTATGGGGAGATTGTCGCAATAGACAGCCTAGTTTTAAACCCCAAACAACGTTGTGTGAAAATTTTAGTAAATCAGATAGCCCCAATTGTTAGTAGCAGTTTATTACCTAAATTTGTAACACTTTGGGTTAGCAATACCAATCAACTTCAACTCTATGATCAAATTTTAATTTCAAATTTAGAAATCCCCAAGAATAATAATTTAACCACATTGAAAAAAAATTTACTTGAGCAAGTAGCACAAGTTAGATTGAGTCCTGACTCGAATTATAAAATTTTAACTAAATTGCCCAATAAGCTAACTTACAACACGGTAATAAATTTTGTTTTTCAGAAAATTTATAAATTTAAACATCAATTTTTACTAAAATTAAAATTTAAACTGTCTCCCGCTACATTTAGCCTGTTGACCACTATTTTTTTAGGCTATAAAAAAGCTGGTATACATGCTGACACTCAACAAATGCGTAATCAATTTCAAGTTTGGGGCTTAGCTCATTTTTTAGCTCGAGCTGGATTACATATGATTATTATTGCATTATTAATTAAATTGCTATTGCTAGGATTGCAAATACCCACCAGGCTAAACAGCCCTACAATCATCTTGTTAATTCTGCTATATCACCAATTATCTTGGCCTAGTATATCTTTTTTGCGCGCTTTATACATGGTCACATTGTATGAATTTTGCAAATTTAATAATTGGCAACTCGATGGGCTCCATTTATTAAATTTAATTTTAGTTGGCGCCCTATTAATCAACCCAGTTCAAATATTTTCCCTAGACTTTCAATTGAGTTTTGCGCTTACATATGCCTTAGTATTAGCATTCAGACAAAATCAATATCAGATCATTGCATTTAAATCGCCCACCATCATATGATCTCGAGACTCATAATAAGCAAGGGAGAGTAAATGTTTAAATTAAATTTACCCTATATTAAGAAAAATTTTGGCCAAACTTTAATAGCCTTATTAGTATCTTTAATTTGCAGTTATAATTTTGCAGAAATAGACTCCCGGCTAACTCATGCCCAACCAATTGTCGATGATTTAAATAAAGATAATCATAACTGCTACAAGAATTTACAGCGTACCCGCACACCACGCAAACGTACTATTATGGTTTATATAGCAGCAGACAACGATCTGTTTTATTTTGCCTGGAACAACATTAAGCAGCTGGCCAAGGGCGCAAACAACAATGTAAATATTATTGTGTTTTTAAATGAACCCGGCATTCATAAAAAAACACAAATTTATTTAATTGAAAAAAACCGCGCCGTATTATTAAACAAAGATAACAAACAAAAATTGGATAGCGGCAACCCTAAAACATTGATAGATTTTTGCACATGGGCTATTCAAAATTTTCCAGCAGATGAATACATGCTTGATCTTTGGAATCACGGCAGCGGCATTGACGATCGCGGCTACCGCACCTTTAACCCGTCTGCACTATTTGTGCTAAATCCCAACAATTTAATGCTCGATCTTGATCGCACAGCTTATCCATTTGCAACCTACAATACCGAAACACCACGCGGTATATGCTTTGATGAGACCTATAAAACTTATCTAGATAGTCAAAAACTACAATATGCATTAGAAGCAATTTGCACCAAAGCACTGGGGGGGGGGAAGTTGGCCATTTTGGGCATGGATGCTTGCCTAATGGCAATGCTAGAGATTTGTGATTTGTCAGAACAATATGCCGACATATTAATCGCCTCTCAAGAAGTTGAGCTAGGACCCGGCTGGCGCTACGACAAAATTTTAGCGCCCCTAGAACAACACACACTGAGTCGCGACGATTTTGCGCGCCACATCGTGCAAGTCTATCACGAAACATATAGCAAGATCACCAAAGATTATACTTTATCGGCAATAGAATTAGCAAAAATTGGCCCCATTAAAAACAATATCAATAAAGTTGCAGGGATATTAATTGAATGCTTGCGACACCAAAGCGATAATGCTATCAAGGCGGTCATTGATACCTGCCGTAGCAACATTGGCTTTGAAGAACCAAGCTATATAGATTTATATAGCTTCTACAGCAACCTACTGCTGCATCTCGAAGAATTTAAATTTCAAGATATGCAAAAAAAATCTCTTTTACCACAATTACGCGTGCTACTAGAAGAAGGCCTTATGACAATTAAATCAGCCACACTTGCCAATGTTAGCGGCAGCAATTTAGCCTATGCAAACGGCATTTCAATCTATTTTCCACGCCAAAAAATGCTTTCATCTTACCAAAAAACTGAGTTCGCTCAAAACAATCAATGGGCCACATTTATATCGTACTATGACATAATTTAGGCAACCCATATAGATAATATTGGCAATTAAAAAAATTGAAATTCATTCTATTGGTCTCGAAAATTGATTTTTTCGAGACCAATTTGTCCTTTAAATTTAAATACAAAAATAGCGGGGCTAACCCACATAACCATATGT
>CANKVQ010000044.1 GCA_947486885.1 bacterium | reverse complement strand
CAGGGTTTTAATTTAATGCCTCAAACTGATGCTAAAGCAGTTGTGACTGGTAGCGCTGAAGATTTGCAATTACAAATTGATCGTTTAATTCATAATCGTGATGAGTTAAAGAAAAAATTTAATCATAATAATTTAAAAGCCAATTTTGAAAAAAATTTGGAAAATGTAAAAACTAGCTTAAGTGATACAAAAACTCAATTAGCTAAGCATCAAACGATTAGTCAGCAAAAGTTTTTAAATAAACAATCGGCGCTTTTAAGCGAATTGTTGCACACTATGACTAGTATGCAAACTGTACGTCAAGACTTAATCCAAAAAATTAATCAACAAATTAATTTTTTACAGGAGATTTTGCCCGATCCATATGCCAAGAAGTCTGAACTAAAAATTCAGTCTGAGTATCAGCTGGGGTTATTACAGGAGCAACATAAAACAATTTTTGAGTTACAGGAGCAATTAGCGCAGTTACGTAATGCACGACATGATATACGGCGCGATTTGAGTGCACAAAAAGAACGTTTAGCAGATTTAGAGCGTCAGCAGCGGGTAAAAGCGAAAGAGCAGAGTGCTTTTAGTGATGAAGCGCATGCTAGTGGTTGGTCAAAACATCAAGAAGCCCAATTATTAGATCTAGAATCAGAACTATTGCAATTTAAAGAACAACTGGCCGAGTTAAAAATCAAAGATTTAAGCTATATGCTAGATTTAGTAGAGCTTAAAATTCACTGGTTAGAAAGTAAGTCAGATATTTTGCAGCTTAATTTAAAAGAGATTAATCGCAAGTTAATCGTTTCGGAACAAGATTTAAAGCAAGCTGAGCAAGATTTAGCGCAATTACAAACCAGTCTAATGCAACAGCAAGATGATTTGCTGCAAATGATCAGTGTTGGTGAGCAAAATGTCATAAAATATAAACAACAATTCGAAGAATATTTACAGCAACAAAAAATTAATTTACCAGATCGACGGGCCTTAGACGAATGGGATCTAGAGTTAATTAATGGTGTTGCAGAGTTAGATCTTTATGAGTTAGCTTATCGCAATGAGCAGCTCATGGCCGTGCAGCGCGAATTAAAATTATGGGAAGCTACTTTAGATTTATTACGAGTACGTGTACGTGATGCTAAAATTGATGCCAGTGTAGTTTCAACATGGTATCAGATTTCACGACGAAATATTCGCACTGAGGCTGCAGTGCGGCGTGAGCGAGAAATTTATGATGAATATCGTGTTGAAGCCCATAAGGATTTAGAGCTATTTAAATTGCGAATTGATGAAGCAACTAAATCATTAAATAGTTTAACGCGTACGCTGGAAAATCTTAAAACAATTGTAAATAACATTCAAAAGCAGCAGACCGAGTTTGTCGATTCACATGGTGCGGCTAGCTACAAAAAAATTCTGGATTTAATTGCAGGTTTATATGGTGACCAGTTTGTATCAGCTAAAGATCTAATTAATCGGCAACGTAGTTTACTTAACAAAATGTTAGAAACTTATGCCAGTGCCATTACAATTACGAAAGATAGTTTAGGCAAAATCGAACCAGTCTTAATTAGACTAGATAATATTGGTGGGATTTTACAGCGTTCAGAGCATGCAATTTCTTGGGATAGTTTAAAGCTACTTGGACCTGATTTTAGATTATTTGTTGTAGATTTAAAAAAAGTGATCTTATCTTTTGATCCAGCTGGGCATCTACAAACTACGATTTCTGTTCTAGCTAATAATCCGATGCAGATCGTTTGGCTAGTAGTAGTTTGCTTATTTATTTTATTAGGCATGCTTAGTTTACGCCTTTATTTGCCAATTATTGAGCAACGGCTAGCTAGTTGGGTCTATTTAATTGATCGTAAATATTGGTTAGCTGGTCTCTTAGATTTATTAATTAAATTTATAAGTAAGCATTTAATTAGTCTAACTGTTTGGTTTAGCAGTGCACTATTAGTCTTATCTTTAAGCTCAGACTATGCGGCTATTAAATTAATTTTTGATCTGTGTTCGATTCCATACTGGATCTATTTAAGTCGCTCGATGTTAGTTTTATTTCAAGAATTAAATCAAAAGTACCCTCAAATTTTTGTGAGTTTTATCTTACAAGATAGATTTGTCATGGCACTAAGATTTTTGAGTTATGCCACGATTTTTACTTTCTGTTTACGTGCAGCATTCATGGAAATCATGTTTGAATCTGATTTGCCAAAATTATTCTTAGCTTTCTATTCGATAGTTTTACGTGCAGCCATCGTATTTTTAATTGGGCGCGAAGAAGTCTTAAGTTTGATTCCTCGGCAGGGTGACATTTGGAAATGGATTCGCGATAAAATTAACAGTTATTATTATCCATTATTAATTATAGTAATAGCACTCATGATTTTTAGTGATCCCTATATTGGAGGCTATAGCAAATTAGTTTATTTTGTGCTTTCTGGAATACTTTGGACTGCTATTTTAATTGGTATTCTGTGGTGGTCTGAAGGGTTAGTCCGTAATCTTTCAGCACGTTTGTTTTTTGAAATTAGTGAAGACGGCTCTAAAGAACGCTTTGCTAATGCTAAAACAGCCTATGGCTTATTTTTAGTGTTATTATTTGCCAGTTCGCTATTTATCGCCTTTTTAATTTTGGCACAAATTTGGGGTCAATTTAATCCACTAGATAAAATTGGTGAATATTATACTTTCTCCCCATTTAAGATTACTGGCGGTCAAGGCGATATTCCGGTTAGCTTAAAATTATTAGTGACTATATTGGGCTTTATTGGTTTAGGAATTAGCGTTTCCTGGATTTTCAGTAGATATGTTCTGCGCCCGATTTTTAATTTATTAGTAATTAATAGTGGCGTGCAGAATACGATTTTAGTAATTAGCCAATATTTAATAGTGTTTATAGTGCTATTTATTTGTTTAGGTTCAATTGGACTCGAGACAGTTGTTTGGCATCTGTTTTTAGTTTTAGGTGTAGCATTATTATGGTCAATTAAAGATCCCGCCAACGACTTTATTGCTTATTTTGTATTACTTATCGAACGTTCGATTAAGATCGGCGATTATATCGAGTTAGCCGATGGCGAAATTGTGGGTATTGTCCGTAAAATTACGCCCAGAACTGTGGTAATTAGACGCAAAAACTCAGTCAGTATTATTGTGCCTAACTCTGTAATTATTCGTTCGGCAGTATATAACTGGAACTATACGCAGAACTTTTTTGCGTTTGACGATTTTTTTATTACGGTGCCATATAGCTTTGATCCTAAGTTAGTTAAGCAGGTAATTTTGGGTGTACTAGATCGTGATATTAATATTCTTAAGACACCAGTACCGATTGTACGTTTACATGAATTTGATCCGAATGGCATGATCTTTTTAATTCGAGGCTTCTTGAGCTCGGTAAATTTAGCTAATCAGTGGAATATTGTGAGTGATCTGAAGATCGAATTAGTTTCAACTTTAAGAACTAACGGAATCCCAATTGCCGCCCATACGCGAGTCATGATTTCGCCAGATGCAGGCGATAGCGCTACTTCAGGTCGTAAAGCTAAGCGTAAATTAACTAGCGAAACTATTAGCGCTTACGATTCTAGTAATAGTAGTGATAGTGACAGTGGCGATTTTGGTGACGATAGTTAGCAGGTTAATTTAAGACTATAAATGCTAGATTTTGTTAGATAAAAACCCCCGGCTAAAAATCTATTTTCAAATAAATTCAAAAAGACTCACAATTGTGAATTAAAAAGCTGAGATCTTGAATAGTGCTGAATATTTACATGATATGCAACTATTAGCTGAAAGCTATAAATCTGGGGCGTTGACTACTGAGCAGTATGCTGAGGCTAGTCGCGAGATACGGACTACTCACCACGAACGTGCAAAAAGATTTACGATACATCTCTAGTTTAGCTAAAATATAGTTTATCTTAATGCGTTCGTGGTAAGTGCCTGGCATATCGTTAGAGATACCAGGTGTATCGAACCATTAGTTCTTTTTACGATCTTGAATTAATTGGGCTATCTTAGCTGGAAATTTACCCAATATTAAACCATAAGCGATTAAGCAGAGTGCACCGATAAAAATTAAATTCTTTAATAGTTCGTGAAACCAACCGAATCGATCTAGTAGCAAAATTATGCCTAAAATAATAATTAATAGGCTCTTGGTCTGGACTGATAATTTTTGTAAAATTTCCATAATTTTAAATTTGCTCCCAATTTTTATAAACTTTATTTTTTAGTTACTTAAAAATTAAATATAGGCTTGGTTCATATATTCTGCAAGTAACAGTATTTTAACGGGGTAATTAGGGCGTAGCAGTTGACAGTTAGTCATTATATCTCGTAAAATAACTATTAAATGGAGGGTTCTTTAATGTATAAAATTTCTATATTATCAAATTTTAGCTTAAAATTGGGTCAAAATATGTTATTAAGACAGGTTAGCAGGGTCAATTTTTTGGCTCTATTTTGGTTAATTTCAGGGTTGGCAGGTTTAATAGAGTCTAGTCAAATAATGGCATTTAATTCATGCACTGGTGGCAGAGGGCTGAGTTATCCTAGAGCTGGCAGGCTAGGTCTAGGAGCTGGTGGTCCGTCTAGGGCAAGCACTGGTGTTGAAGAAGATGCTGATATGCGTGATTTTAGCATGCTAGTATCAGCTAGCCGCGCGACGACTGTGTTTAGCGCAGGCAAAGACACGCACCCTGTAGCTGTAGCTGATATAGTTAGCAGCATGAGTAGCTTAAGTGTATTAGGAGCTAAGCTTAGAAAAAAAAGCGACGACTATGATGATGATGATGCTGAAAAAGAATCGCGTAGCATTTTGCAGTTGCGACCGCAACGTGATAATCCGCGGACCGAGATGGCGCGGCGGGCAGAGCTAGTACGCGATGAAGCCAGAGCAACTGTTGTAGCCACAGGACAAGCTAAGGCTTTAGATGAAATAGTTTTTCCGATGGCAATGGACATTGTGCCAGAAGAAGCAGCAGTTATGCCTGCGGTACCAGCACCCGTTAGGGTCCATACGCCAATGATAATAGTTCGGCCAATGGCGATACGGCGGCCACCATCAAGCCCCGAAAGAGCTGTGGCAATAGGCGTTAGAATGTCAGATGCTGACTATGCTGACTTGTAGTTTTTTAATAAAATTTAATTTATAAAATTTGGGGTTATAAAAATCATGCACGTGTTAAAAAAAT
>CANKVQ010000043.1 GCA_947486885.1 bacterium | reverse complement strand
TTAGTTTATTTAATTTATATTTTGTAATTACAAACTTAAATTAACAGGATTTTATATTTTAGGAAATTTTGGATGGATTAAGAGTTTATTACTCATCAAACCAGTCTTTATTTTCTGGAGTGCAGAATTACCCGTTAGGGGTAGAAGAATCGAGATTTAATAAAACATGCGACACAGAGATATTTTAAGTGAAATTTTTACTAACATAATTTCAGAAAAACAAGCTGTAGAATTGTTTGATGAAACGTTCTCCCGCTATCATTCTGGTGAGTTAACAGAGATCCCCAGTGCATATTTATGTTTATCAGAAGAAGAGATATCGGCTTTAGTAGTTGGCGGTGTTTCTTATAAAGCTCTAGCGAATTGGCGATACAATGGTTGGCCTGATTATTGTAAAATTTGCGAGCATAAATTAGTCGATAAAAATTGGGAAGCTATAGGTAAAATTGTGCATAACGGTCAAACATTACGTGATATAGTGATCGATTTTAACTGCTCTGCTAAATTTAATATTTAAAATTTATGCATAAAAAAGATATGTTACATGATGTATATATTGGTAAAATTACAGAACGCCAGGCTGTTAAAATTTTGAGAGAAAAATTTAATGAATCTTCAGATATCCAGCCCATGGATTATCTTTGCCTATCATATGGCGAATTAACAGCTATTTCGCTTAATGGAATTTCTTACAAAGTAGTTGCTAAATGGCGTTATAAAGGTTGGCCTAACGCCTGTGCTCGTTGTAAAAAACCTATAGATCCAGAAGTAGATGGATGGCGAATTTTTAGATCAGCCAAAATTAATGGTAAAAATCGGCGGAATGTCATGATCGGCTGGACTTGTTGCAACAGGATTGTTGTTGATGAAATCTGTAAAGCTAAAAAATTAAAAAATAAATTAAATAAAACATAATGATCGAGTTTTCTTAATACAGTAGATCTGGGTAAATAATTTGCGTGATTGTATCAGGTCGATAAATAATATATTGGACTGCTGGTAAGCCATTAAGTGTTGTATGTTGATCGAGTTGCATACCAACTTTGGACATTACTTTTTGCGAAGCCAAATTTTCGGGAGTTGTAACTGCGACAATTTTGTCCACAGTTAAGTTTTTAAAAATCCAAGTAATAATCTGGCCGGCGAGTTCTGTGGCGAAGCCTAAGCCCCAAAATTTTTGGTGTAGCACATAACTTAATTCGACTGATTGTTGCGCTTCCCAAACTAGGGGGCCTGCACGGCCGATAAACTGATCTGTATTTTTTTCGAAGACTGCCCAATTACTAAAATTATAAATCTCTTGGTGTTGGATATAATCGTGTAGATTTTTAATAATTTCTAATCTTGAACGTGGGCCAGTATGAAAGTGTTGCATGACCTGTGGGTCGCTATGCAACTGGTATAGTAAGTCAAGATCGTCTAAACAAAAATTTCTTAGGTATGTCCGGGAAGTCTCTAAGCGATTATTGCTCTTGATCATGCGGTAAAAAACCGCCAGCTTGCATATTCCAAAGTTTAGCATAGTGGCCATTTAATCGCAGTAACTCTTCTGGCGATCCGTCCTCTACTATTTGTCCATTCTTAAATACCAAAATTCGGTCCATATTAATTAAAGTCGACAATCTATGCGCAATGACAATGGCTGTACGATTTTGCATGAGATACTCGATACTAGTTTGAATTTGCTGTTCGGTAATCGAATCTAACGCAGCAGTAGCTTCATCTAAGATTAAAATTGGTGCGTTCTTTAAAATTGCACGGGCAATAGAAATTCTTTGGCGTTGTCCAGCGGATAATTTAGAGCCGTTTTCACCGATCATAGTATGATAACCATTAGGCATTTGCTCGATAAATTCGTGGCAATGTGCAAGCTTGGCGGCTTCAATGACTTCTTGTTCAGTGGCATTGAGCTTACTATAGCTAATATTGGCTAAAATTGTTCGATGGAATAAGCCTGGATCTTGCGGAATCACCGAAATGTGGTCTCGTAAAGATTCAACTGAAAAGTTTTTAATATTCTGATGATCAATTAAAATTTTACCAGCGCTAGGATCGTAAAAGCGTAAAATTAAATTAATAAAAGTAGTTTTGCCGCTACCAGAAAAACCTACTAAGCCAATACGTTCTTTGCCATTAATAGTGATCGACTTGCCATGAAAAATTTGATTGTCTGCAGAATAGTAAAATGACACATTTTGAAATTCAATTCTACCGTCAGAGACTACTAAGCTTGGTAGATTAGTATTTGTATCATCGATTAAAATTGGTGCTTCAACGATGCTAAATGCTTGCTTAGCCGTACCAATTTCACGATATAACCAAACTAATTGTTTAGACAGCCACCAAACAGTATGTGAAATTGTAAAAGAGGTTGTAGTGACAAATGAAAAATCACCAATTGAAACCCAGCCTCGTTGCCAGCCGTAAATTAACATAAAAATCGTGCCGACAATTAATACAGTGGTTGCTAGGCTACGAAAGATGTGAATCTTCATGGTTGCCCATTCCAACTCGATTGTTTTATCTACTTCTGTTTTTTGAAATTTATCGAGATATTTAGATTCATATTTTTGGCGTGTAAACATTTTAACAGTTAAAATATTGCGAAAAGAATCGATAATATTGCCGATGGCCGCGCTAGATGCTTCAGCTTGTTGGCGTGAATAGGTAATGCTACGCGCTGACATGATACCAGTGATAGTTAAAACTACTAAAAACCAGACCATCACTAAATAGGCAAAAACCGGTGCGCGACACCAGAGCAAATAAGTCGAAAAAATAAAAGTGAGCATGCTAGTATAGACTGTGTCATGAATACTTGAAAAAATGTTTTCAAAATTATCTGAGAGATCAATGATTTTTTTAGCAATATTTCCAGACATATTTTCTTGGAAAAATGGATAAGAATGTTTTTGGACTAAATTGAAAAGTTCTGCGCGAATTTCAGTTCGTACTTGCGGTAATGTATATGCTTGTAATAAATCTTCGAGCCGCGTGCAGGTACTGGAAGCTAATCTAATCACAATAAATATAATTAGGGGCGTTGCTAAAACGCTATAAATATCAAATGGATTGCCCTTATAGGCTACAATGGCATCGATAATTTCGCCCACCAAATATGGCATGTAAGATTGCGAAAATGAATAAATTGTGGCGGTGGTCATTAAGCCAGCGAATTTCCACTTATGCTTAACAATAAAAGACCAAAAAAAGGCTGTTAAAGTAGGGACTTTAGAAGCCAAAGAAGTGATAGGCATGTTTTTTTACCCCCTGTATTAAAGTTGTTTAAGCACTGCCAGGGACTAGGGTAGTTAATCTGGAGTACATCTGTAAACTGTTTAGCAGAATTTTGATCTGATTGTCGCTATTCTATGCGGTTTGTGATGAATCGTTTTTCAACGGCCCAGTGGTTAATCCACGAATGAATTGATAGATGTAAGGATTATCAGATTGCCAAATTGTTTTGGCTTCGCCGAAAAATTGCACACGACCATTTGCGATCAAGGCAACATAATCAGCATAATTAAATATATCTAAATCGTGAGAAATTACAACCGAGGTCAAATTATACTGTTGCTGTAAACTGGCCATTAGCTCATGAATAATACGTGTAGTAATGGGATCTAAGCCTGAGGTAGGTTCATCGTAAAAAATAATTTCGGGATTAGTTAATAGAGTCCGAGCAAGACCAGCGCGCTTTAACATGCCGCCGGATAATTCTGAAGGATATTTGTCAAGCACATGTTCTGGTAAATTTACAGATTTAATTACCTGTTTAACTAATGGCAATGCTTCTACCGGTGTTTTGCCAGCTTCAAGTAGCGTAATACCAATATTCTGAAAAATATCTAACGAATCTAGAAGTGCGGCAAATTGAAAAACATAGCCGCATTTTTTTAAGATAGCATCACGCTCTGATTGCTTAGCCTGAGTAATATTAATTTTATTAATTAAAATTTGGCCACTAGATGGTTTAATTAGGCCGATAATCTGTTTAAGTAATAATGATTTACCTTCGCCAGATTGGCCAATAATCACGGTCATTTTACCAGTCGGCAGGTTTAGTGTAATATCTTCGTGAATTACGCGACTGCCAGTAAACCATTTTTTTAATTTAATAATCTCAATCATGCAAATAACAACATTGCCAAAAAATAGTTAGAAATAATAATCAAAACAGAGCTAATGACCACACTTTTAGTGGTTGATGTACCTACACCACGTGCACCGCCATAGGTATAAAAACCCTGATAAGAGCTTACAGTAGCAATAATTATACCAAAAAAAATTGCCTTAATTAAACCAGAAATTAAATCCCACATACAAACCATTTCTTTAATGCCAGATTTAAAGACCTCGCCATTAATGCCCAATTTAAGGGTGCATACGATATAACCACCTAAGATGCCAAAAAAAACTGCAAATAAAGTTAAAAAAGGTAAAACTAAGGTAGCTGCTATAATTCTGGGCACAATTAAATATTGATACGGATTAATTTGCAGTGAAGTTAGGGCATCAATCTGCTCAGTTACACGCATAGTGCCAATTTCTGCCGCTATAGCAGAACCAGCGCGTCCAGCTACCATTAAACCAGTTAAAATTGGTCCTAATTCGCGTGACATACAGAGGGCTACGATCGGGCCAATTAAATCTTCGCCACCGAAACATTTAAATCCTTCATAGCTTTGTAAAGCAAAGACAGCACCGGAACAAGCACCAGTAATTATTGTAATTAAAAGTGATCCGATACCTATGCGTTCTATTTGGCAAAATATTTTAGCTGGCTGGAGTTTTTTGGTGAAAAGAATTTTGAATGTTGTGCCTAAAAAAATCCCTAAGCGCCCGATTAATTCGAGCGCTTTAACAGTTTGTATGCCAACGATACTTAAGCTATTAGCTAACATTGTGTTGCAATTGGTGCTGTAGCTGAATTTATAAATTTTATAATTTTAATCAAAAGATATTGGCATTTGAGTTTGTTGAGCAGGACGATGTTGTGCTCTTGGACCTTCATAGGTGGTTGAACGTAAAATTGCTAAGCCTAATGAACCTATGATTAGTAATGCACCAAAACCCCAAGTTAATTTTTGAAAAATATCTTGGCCGCCTGAACCACCAAATAACATTTGGCTGCCGCCACCCATGCTGCCAAGGCCTAAAGAACTTTTAGTTTTTTGAATTAAAATTAATAAAATTAAAAAAATGCAACTTAATGAGAATAAAATACTTAATAAACCGTATAACATGTCCAGGCTCTTTCGTTTTAATTTTAGCTAATTTATAACTTAAATTTAA
>CANKVQ010000042.1 GCA_947486885.1 bacterium | reverse complement strand
TTATACTTATATTACTACTAATAAATATCTGGCAAGTGCGAAATTTACAGGCGATAGCTCATAGTATGGTTCGTCGACATGATACTCCTGCAGAGCAAAAAAAGCGTACTATGCGAGTCTGTAATTCCAAGGTTAGATTCTCGCGTGAATCAGACACACAAAATAATCGACTATTAGTTTTTGGAATTTTGAGCCCTAATGTAGAACTAACTGAACTGGCTTTAGATCGCGATATAGCTGGTGCAACTTTTGCTAGCATAGAACGATTTGAGACTATTTATACTGGCTCCACTACTGTAGATGGCGTTACCATAGTAAAGATGGATTTTGACCATCCATTTTCAAGAACCGATGTAACTTTGCCATTTTTGGCAGCGTATATGGCAAGTGCGCGACCAACCATGGCTAGTCATGCCATTAGATCGGCTGTAACAACACTCTGTTACCGTGATGCAAGACGACGAGCACGGAAATAATTAAAAAATATCGAGAGCTAAGTTATCAAATTTATTTTGCTGGGCTTTATAATGTCCAACTAAAGCAATCATGGCTGCGTTATCGGTACAATATTGACCAGCTGGTGAGAAAAATTGGATTTGACGGGCTTCGCATAGTGTACGTAATTCTTGTTTAAGATACTTATTACAAGCTACACCGCCGACAAAAGTCACAGCTTTTATTTCCGGATATTTTTTCAGAGCTAAATTAATTTTATTGCAAAAAATATCTCGCACGCACTTTAACAGTGAGCTAGCAATCTGTACTTTTAGCTCGTGTGATAGGGGTGCGATTAGCTGTTTAGTTTTTAGGTCAAATAAATTTTGTTTAACTAAATCATAAAGCACTGCAGTTTTGAGACCAGAGAAACTAAAATTAAGCGTGTCTTTAGTCCCCCTAGGATAATCAAAAAAATCTTTAAATTCAGCTTCACGTGCTAAGCGTTCAATAATCGGACCACCCGGATAAGCTAGGCCAATAAATTTGGCAATTTTGTCGAAAGCTTCGCCAGCAGCATCATCTAAAGTTTCGCCAATCGTTTGATATTCGCCATAATTAGTAATTAAATATAGCGAAGAGTGGCCACCAGAGGCCGTAATACAAATATGTGGAAATGGTGGTGTATGATCTAGAAAAGATGAGAAAGCGTGTCCCTCTAGGTGATTAATCCCAATAATCGGTTTATTTTTAGCGTAACTTAAAGCTTTAGCAAAACTAAGTCCAATTAATAGCGACCCAGGTAAACCAGGTTTGGTGGTGACAGCAATTGCATCTATTTGATCTAATGTGACACTAGCTTTACTTAAAGCTAATTCTACAATGGGATTAATTTTTTCTAAGTGTGAGCGCGAAGCAATTTCTGGTACAACACCGCCAAATTCTTTTTGCAACTCTATTTGTGAAAAAAGCTCATTAGATAAAATTCCCTGTTCGGTGGTATAGACTGCTGCTGCAGTTTCATCACAAGAAGTTTCGATGCCTAAAATTTTTAAATTTACAGTTGGATTAATATGTTGGTTCATATTGGATTAGTCACCAGTGTTTTATTAAATCTCAACTTAGTTTCTTTAGTATTACTATGTAATGGCTTAATATTTAAGCAGCCTAACATACTCTTAATTAGGGCTTCTTTAAGTGATTTACAATTGGTTTCATCGCAGGCAATTTCAATATCTGGCAAATTAATAGTAGTGTTAATTAATTTCCAAGCTGCTTGTTCAGCAATTTTACAAGAGATTCCAGTTGGGTTAAGTGCAATTAGTATGGTATGTTCGAAAATCTGTAAATCTGATCCTAATTTGTTTTCATGCACTTTCCAAATATTATCAGAGATCATTGGATTTTTAAGATTATCGTTAGTATTTATAAAATTAAAATTTTTAGTTAACCGTAATTGAAATAATTTATAAGGGCTATTTTTTTTAAGTTTTAAGCAAAACACCGTGTTGTCTTCAGAGCAATATTCAATATGTTCTGGATCAGCAAATAAAATATTAATAGTATTTTGGCGTTGATCGTTAAAATTAAATTTACCTAAATCGTCAACTGTAATTGCTATACCGTCATAATATAGGCAGGGATAAGTATTATTTAGATCTTCGAACTTAGGTAAGTTTAATTTACCAACATATAGAATATTATTATTAAAAATATTGCCTAAAACTATAGAGCTTCCTGATAGCACAATTCCATAGAGTCCCACTAGCGTCAGTATTTTAATAATTTTATCCATAGAGAGACCCTTGATTTTCTGTTAATATTAAAAACATAAATCAAATATAGCTAAAGCTAGTAATTTTATCAAAATAGAAGATTAAAAAATGAAACTAATCGCTAAAAATAAGAAAGCTTTTTTCGATTATGATGTTTTGGAAACGCTAGAAGCTGGCATAGTTTTAAGCGGTGCTGAAGTTAAAAGTCTCCGTACAGGTCAGTGTACTTTACCAGGTGCTTATGCTGTTATTCAGCGTGGTGAATTATTTCTCTTAAATGCTAATATTCCCACTTATTCACACTTAGGTTTTAAAGACGATGGTGGCCCAACTCGCACGCGTAAATTATTAGTACACCGGCGAGAGCTTGGTCGTTTAGCGGGTGATATTGCTCGTCAGGGCGTAACTTTAGTAGCGCTTAGTTTATATTTTAATGATCGCAATCTCGTAAAAGTATCTTTAGGTATTTGTAAGCATAAAAAAGCTGCAGGCAAGAAACAAGCAATTAAAGAACGCGATATTAAGCGTGAAACTGCACGCGAGATTAAAGACGTTTATCGATATTAAAAATATAATTTTTTAAGAAGCTGGCTGCGCCGGTCGTAGCTTGCCGAGTTGGAAGGCCCGGACAAGCGAAGACTGGTGGAGGCGATGGGAGTCGAACCCATGTCCGCAAAACATCAGAACCAAGACGCTACATGCTTATTCTCTATGGATACTAATTAGCCACCCTAGAGACTGAGTGTAGCCAATTAGCTAGTTTTGTGATCATGTTGAACTATAAAACTAAAAAACCTTGTTCAACCGCTCTGTCTGAGTGATACGAATTAGTGTAACTGACAGATACGTCACACCAATAAGTCAGTCTCTACTTACGCAAAAGCTTGTTGTAGAGGCTGCGCACCCTTAGGGTTTGCATTTATGTTTTGATCATTTTTTACGAGATCCCAATCAAAACTCGGCATGCTTCTCGGATCATCAATAATACGTCGAAGCCATTACGCCCCCAAAAATTTCAAAGAATATTAGTAGTTTAGGCTATATGGCTGAACTGTGTCAAATAACAGCCTTATTTTTTAACAAGATTGTTTTTAGCTTGCTTTTTTTGGATAATTTTTTCTCTAAATTTTTGATCTCGCCAGTTACAATATTGTGTATATTTATTGTCTAGATATCTGGTAGCTTCAGCATTCAGTTTTACGTCACCATATTTTATAATATCTAAGGTTAACCATTTAAATTCAAACTTGTCTGGATATTTTTTTTCATTTACATAATCTATTTCCGTGTCAATTAAGGCCACTTTGCCATTGACAGTTTTTTTAACATTCCCACCATGAGCATCAATGAAGCCACTTCTTTGAGAAATTTTAATTAATTGCTTTAGTTCTAATAATGTTAATGTTTTATTTGAAATTGGAACGGCTTTAGCGATAGTATATTTTTGTTTATCAAACCCTTGGTAACGATATTTTTGTGGAATCATAAAGTTGCAGTATCCTAAATCAGTAATTGCTCCAGAGAGCTTTTTAGCGCCTTCGATACGTTCAGTTCCAGATTTTATAAACCATCCTGGCAACCAATTAAATTGCATAATTTTGGGTCCAGCAGCAATTTCTTTAGCATGTTGGTCTAGAAGTGTTTTAATATTATCAGGCAATGGAGCATCATAATTGCACTGATTTTGATTGAGCTGCTCTGGTTTAATAACAATTTTTTTGGCTGCAGCTCTTATAGCTTTAGCTTTTACTTTTCCAAAGCTCACTGTTGGAACTATCAATAACAGAGCTATTAAACCTGTAGTAACAGCTTTAACAGGATATTTTTTAAAAAAATTTATTAAACCTAAGATGTGCATTGAGATAAGCCTCCATTTTGTCCCTGGCCCCTTCTGGAGCCGCTCGATAACCTATTTCTAGGTTACCAGGCGCAAAATAAAGCGCAAAAGCCCTATTATGCATCATTATGCGCTATGGTTTTTTCAAGATTTTGTGCTAGCTTGAGAGTTTACAATCTCAGGTTGGATAATTAATAAATGGTAGCTTGAAGGATAGTTATGAAGCGTTTTTTAATTTTTTTGCTATTATTTTCTAAAAATTTACTCTGTAATTCAGAATTAGTTGATTTAATCGTATTTTCTTATGATCGACCAATGCAGTTATATGCGCTTTTAGAATCAGTAGATAAATATATGACTGGCTTAGGTGAAATTTCGATTATTTATCGGACCAGTGACAATACTTACGATACAGCGTATACAGAGGTTAAAAATAGATTTAAACAAGTTAGATTTTTTCAACAGGGATCTTTGCCTAAAACTGATTTTAAACCATTGGTTCTTAAAGCTTGGGAAACTAAGCAAGATTACTTAGTATTTTCTACTGATGACATTATTGTTAAAAGTTTTGTTGATTTACGAGAATGTGCTCGTGCGTTAAAGCAAACTAATGCATATGGTTTTTTCTTGCGCTTAGGGAAAAACATCAAAAAATGTTATTTCACAGGTGACAAAGTTAGCCCCCTGCCAAATTATAAATTGGTTGAGTTAGGATCAGGGGCAGAAGTATATATATATAAATTTAGCGAT
The DNA here is from genome assembly GCA_947486885.1 of bacterium. Lineage (GTDB taxonomy): Bacteria > Babelota > Babeliae > Babelales > JABDEC01 > CANKVQ01. The sequence continues at coordinate 521 of CANKVQ010000042.1, read as the reverse complement.
GCTGAGGGTAGTGACTGGCGTTATCCTAATAATGTTGATATGACTATTTATTCCAAAAATAAGATTAAAGAGTTTTTTGTTGCTAAGACTTATGACAATCCTAATCGCTGTGAAGGGGCCTGGGCTCGTCAAGCTGATTTGAGCCAACAAGGTCTATTTTTTGATAAATCTAAAATTGTAAATATTCCCCTTAATCTAGTAAATGAAGTCTGCTCAAATGCACATATGCATTCATATACAGTTGTAGAATTGTTAAAATTTTTTAATCAGGGACTAAAAATCGATATTAATGATTTATATGAGCTGAATAATCAGGCGCCGCATACACATTTTCAGGTAAAATTTATTGCACGTTAATTGACATAAGCTTTAGATTTCAAAATTTGTGAGTGGTAGTGAAGCAGGCTAACAAGTATTTAATTTTTAGTTTTTTAATTTTTCTGAAATTAATACTTGGATTACATAATTCTTTTGGATTAGCTAATAGTTCACAAAACTTAAATTTTGGATCACAGACACCA
>CANKVQ010000041.1 GCA_947486885.1 bacterium | reverse complement strand
TATAATTGCCTGCTGAACATGCTGAATATCAGCTAGCGTTAACTCTTTATTCAGAAAAGCGCCCATTAATTGCCTGCCACCAAGTAATACTATATCATGGCCTGCAATTAAAGCCTGAATGGCTGCTTCAGCAACAGATTGATTAGTTTGTTTTAAAACACCCGCCATAACTAGCGAGTCAGTGATAATCACGCCTTGAAAATTAATTTTCTCTCGTAAATAAATTAAAGTTTTACGCGATAGTGTTGTGCAATAATTGGGATCTAGGGCCGGTACTAAAATATGTGCAGTCATAATCATGTCAGTTTGATTAGCTAATTGTGTAAATGGATATAGCTCTATTGCCTGAAGTTCTGCTAGAGATTTATTAACTACCGGTAAATCCAGGTGCGAATCTGTAATAGTGTCGCCATGACCCGGAAAATGTTTTAGCGTCGTAATTATGCCAACTGTGTGATAGCCAGCTAGTGCCTGTGCACCAAAAATAGCAACTAATTCAGGAGTATCACCAAAGCTACGTGAGTTTATAACAGGATTTAGGGGATTACTGTTGATATCAACTACGGGAGCTAAATTAGTATTAATATTTAACGCTTTTAATTCTTGACCAATAATTTGGGCGCTAGTTTTAGCAAGCTCTGGATTATTAGTTAAACCTAAAGCCTGATTTCCTGGGAATTTGGTAATCGGGCATCGTTCAACTTTGCCACCTTCTTGATCTACAGCGATTAATAGCGGAATTTTTAAATGTGTGTGGCTAGCTAGTCTTTGTAGATCAATGCTAAGCCTTTGCACTTGTTCAGGGTTAGTTAAGCCATTGGCCCAGTTATAATAAATAATCCCGCCAATTTTTAAATCTTGAATTAATTTAAGCGCTGTTGCATTTGCTGTTTCGCCATGAAAATTAACCATCATGAGTTGACCTACTTTTTCAGAGAGTGTCATATTGGCAATAGTGATAGTTTTAGGTGTAACTTGGTTGTTAGTCAGTGTGTATTGCGGTGCCCATAAAGCAATTATTGTTATCAGAGTTTTAGGAGAGCATAGATTAATGTAATTCATATAAGTTACTCCTGTTTAGATTAAGGCATTTTATGCCAGTTAGCTTAGCAGTAAATCAATTAATTAATCAATTTAAGATATTAATCAAACTTCTGAAACTCTTGTTTTTAATTAGGTTCGTTTGTTAGTTTAAGAATTATTAGATATGTAACTCTTTTTGGGGGACGTTATGCGATTATTTAATGTATACAGATTAACGCTAGGATTATTTATAGTGACAAATGCAATGTTTTTAACAGGTGATCCAGGCAAACCAAATGGTGATGAGGCTGAATCATCTTTGGTTGATGATAACGAAGAGACAGCTGATAAAGTAGCTGCTTCAAAAAAAACGCCAGAGGAAATAGCTAAAGAAATTGATCAAGCAGTGCAAAATTTATTGGACGCCGATAACTTATATGCAGCGCTTAAGAAAACGGAGTTTGATGGGCAGGTTCCATCAATTCTATTAAATGATTATCAAGAGTAATTATCACGAGTTAAAACAAAATTTACATGAAAATTAATTTACGTATTAGCGCTATATCTCGGGCTATTTATTATATTAAGTTTAAACCATTGCTTTTTGTTTAGTGTGTTTGTTAGTATATTTTTATATAGATTTAGCAGTTTGCACTAGTAGATGAGCTGCTAATTGAACGGAGGGTTAATAATGTCGTTATTAACTAAAATTGAAAGGGCGCTAGGTATGAAGAAGCGTTCAGTTAAACGTAAAGTTGCTGGTAAAAAAGTAGCTAAGCGTAGAGTAGTAGCGAAACGTAAAGTTACTGTAGTGGCTAAACGTAAAGTAGCTGCCAAAAAAGTAGCCAAGCGTAGAGTAGTAGCGAAACGTAAAGTTTCAGCAGTGGCTAAGCGTCGTGTAGTTGCTAAGCGTAAAGTTGCTAGTAAAAGAGTAGCTAAGCGCAAAGTTGCTGTTAAAGGCCGTAGAGTAGTTGCGCGCCGTGCTGTTAGTAAGCGTCGTACGAAACGTGCTTAAGCTTTAAAACTTGCTATCTCAGTTATTGTGCCTTAAAATAGGCATGTCTCTTAAAAAATTGAGAAGAAGCAAAGCATTAGCTCTGTAATCTGTCAGATTCGAAAGAAAGCAGCAGGCGGAGGTAACTGTTTGTGCTTCTTCTCTTATTTTATATTTTTTTTAAGATATTCTAAATTTAGTAAATCTATAGTTTTACTGAAGTTTTGCTAAGTTGAAAAAATAAGCTAAAAATTGAATTAATGGGATTATGGGATCTACCATAGATATAAAACAACAATTAAATCTTGCTCGTAAGTGGCGTTCAAAAAATTTTGATCAGATTATTGGTCAGAACTTGACTGTTCGGGCGCTTAAAAATAGCTTATTTTTAAATCATTTATTTCCAGTTTATTTATTTTCTGGGCAGCGTGGCTGTGGCAAGACGACTACGGCGCGAGTTTTCACGGCTGCTATAAACTGTCAAAATTTAGATAGTTTTCGCAAAGAGCCGCGCAATTTTAAATTACCCTGTCTAGAATGCCAATCTTGTTTATTAATGGCTTCTGGTAAGCATCCTGATTTTATCGAAATCGATGCAGCCTCTCATACCGGAGTTGATAATGTGCGAAATATTATCGAAGCAGCAGCATTATTGCCAGTGATTGGCCGCAAACGTGTCTATCTTATAGATGAGGCACACATGTTAAGCAAAGCGGCTTTTAATGCTTTTCTAAAAATTTTGGAAGAACCGCCTAAATCTGCATTATTTATTTTAGCTACGACTGATCCGGGTAAAATTATAGAAACGGTACGGTCGCGTTGTTTCCAGTTGTTTTTTGGTGCGATTGACTCAATAGCACTAAAGCAACACCTAAGACAAATTTGCCTAACTGAGCAAATTATTTGCGATGATAGTGCGCTAGATTTAATTATTAAAGAAACTGATGGTTGTGCTCGTGATGCCATTAATATGCTTGAAAGAGTTAGATTTACGGATCAAGAAATTTCAGAGAATACGGTTTTATTAGCACTTGGCTATCCAGATGTAGCACAGTTAGAAAAATTATTTGAAATTTTGCTAGTTCAAAGAGAGATTGGTTTACTATTAGTTCAGTTAGATTTAATCAATTTAACCAGATATGCCCCAGATTTTATTTGGAAGCGTTTATTGCATTTAATTAGGGATGCTTGGCGGATTAAGTTTAATTTACCGGTGACTGGAGTTAGTGAGAATTTTAAGTCTGTAATTACTCAAGTCGAAGCAGACCAATTGATTACACTTTTAGAATATTTTTGCGCTCAAGAGCAGTTATTTATGAAATCAGCTTATCCGCACTTATTCTTAGAACTATTTTTAGTTAGTTTAGTAAAAAAAAAAGATTACAACGACTGAACTATTTAGTTAAGCCAGAAATAAGTAAGTCTGAAGTTAGCCCAGTAAATAAAACTGGTAATTCTGGGGATTATAAAACTAATTTAGTCGTACGAGATCCAAATAGCTATAAATGGGACAAATTTAAGCTGGAAATTAAAAAATTGGATGAACCGCTTTTAGTTTCGATTTTACAGCAGGTACAATTTGCTAGATTTAAACCAGAATTAAATCAAGTTTGGATCGATTTAGACCAAAGTTTAAGTTTTTTTAAAGATATTATCCAAGATCAGCGTTTAGTTTGGTTGCCAAAATTACAGGCCGTTTTTGGCGAGCATATGAGCTTAGAGATTAATTTAGTGCGCCAAGTAGTTATACCTGAACTAGTTGCACCAGTAGTCAATTCAGGTGCTATGGGTTCGAAAATTATAGATTTAGCGCAGATAAATTCTGAGAATATAGTTTCTGGTGCTATAAAAAATTTAAATAGTAATAACTTAAGTAATATTAATATAGCTGTTAGTAAGCATAATAATAAAACTTTAGATTTTACCAATCAAGCACGTTGGCCTAAAGTTAAATTAATATTAGATTTTTTTCCTGGAACGTTAAGTGAGATCTTAGAATGACTAAAATTATCCATCGATTACCTAAAGTTGTATTGGCTGGCCGCATGAATGTTGGTAAGTCGACACTATTTAATAGATTAGTTTCAAGTAATAAGAGTATGGCTTTTGATTATGCCGGAGTGACGCGAGATTTTATTGCTGATGTAACTAGCTGGCAAGACGTAAGGTTTGAGTTAATCGATTCTGGCGGAATTTCTTTCGATAAAAATTTAGATCAGATTACTAAGCAAGTTGTACAGATAGTTTATAAACTATTAGAAACTGCAGATGTGAATGTTTTGGTTTGTGATGGTGCTGAAGGTGTTACTTCAGAAGATCGCGAATTAGTGCGCAGGTTACGTAAATTAAATAAGCCTTTGATTTTAGCTGTTAATAAAACTGATGCTAAAGCGACGGAGCATAATAAGCATGATTTCTATGATTTAGGCGTAGCGCAAACAATTTTTATTTCAGCTGAACATAGTTATGCCATTGGCGATTTATTGGATGCTATTGTAGCTGACTTGCATGATTTTAAAGCTCCGGATGAAATTGAACCAGCTTATCGTGTAGTTTTATTGGGTAAGCCTAATGTAGGTAAATCTTCTTTGCTCAATTTGTTGACTAAAACAGAACGTTCGATTGTGACACCAGTCGCAGGCACTACTCGAGAAGCCATCGATACTAATGTTAATTTCTCTAAAGAAACTATTCGATTAACCGATACGGCAGGTGTACGGCGACCACGCTCGATTAAAGAAGATTTAGAACAGATGATGGTTAAAAGTAGTTTTCGAGCAGTTAAGCATTCTGATATTGTGCTCTTAATGATCGATGCAGCTGATAATGCGATTGCTGATCAAGAGTTAAAATTAGCTTTCTATACTTTTGAAGAGCATAAAGCGCTAATTATTTTATTGAATAAACAAGATTTAACTACCGAAGATTCGCAGGCTGATTTAGAGCGTAGATTATCTGAATATAATTATTTCTTTAAAAAAATTGAGAAGCTAGAAATTTCTTGTTTAAATAAAAAAAACATTGGTAAAATTTTGCCACTAGTGCACACTGTCTGGCAGCGTCAAAATCAACGCTTTAATGATGCTGAGCTTAAGCAATTTTTTCAAGAAGCGTTAGATCACAAGCCGTTATATCACAAAACTAATTTATTAATTATTCGTAATGTCAAACAAGTTCAAGTTGCACCGCTAACTTTGGCTATGTATGTTAACGTACCAGAGTGGTTTGGCAGCAGTCAGCTAGGATTTTTTGAAAATCTATTACGCGCTAAATATGACCTAAAGAGTGTACCGATTAGATTTGTCGTGCGTAAAGCGTAAATACTAGTATTAAGTTATAAAAAAATATTACTGTGAGTGTTAAATTTACAACTTTGTTATATTTA
>CANKVQ010000040.1 GCA_947486885.1 bacterium | reverse complement strand
TGTTTATTCTGGGTAGTTTAATTACTAAAAACCTAAATTAGGAGAGCGAATGTTAAAAACTATATTTTTATTCATTCTGATTTATGGAAACTTATTGTCTGCCCAGCATAAATTTATTTTTACTGGGGGTCCCTGTTGCGGCAAAACTACTACTTTAAAAGCTTTGCAAGTTAGTGGTTATCAGGTTTGTTTTGAAGCTTATAGTGCATTGTATAAAGAGGCTAAAATTAATGGCACTTTAAATAAATTTCGTTCAGATATGCAGTACCAGCGGAATTTGATTATGCAAAGGCATTTGGAACAAGAATCTAAATTGGACTTAAGTCAGCCTGCTTTTTTGGATCGGAGCATTCCTGATGTGATTTTTTATGGGAACTATTTTAAGGTACATATGTCTGCAGATTTAATGCAAATATTTGAACAACATAAATTTGATTACAATTGTATATTCATTTTTGAGCCGGTACCAAAAATTTTGTATCAACAGACTGAATCTCGTCAGGAAACTTGGGCGGAAGCCATGCAAATACACATAGCATTGTTAAAGTGGTATGCCGAGCATGAATTTAGAATTATTCATGTACCTTTTGATACTGTAGAAAAGCGAATCGAATTTATTTTAAGTCATATAGTACCCGCTTGCACTCTTAAATAGCTTTAGTAAAATGACAATTGTAGTACTAGTTAATTTTATGATTAACTTCAAGTTAGCTTAAAACAAAAGGGTCAATTATGTTAAATAAAGTTAAAATTTCTAAATTAAATTTTTTATTATTACTTTCTGGTTTAGGGTTAAGTATCGTAAATCATGGCATATCATTTGATGAAATTGATCATATATTTGCTGATTTTCATGAAGATATTATGCGCATGGAACAGCGGATGTTTGATCGATTAAATAAAGATAATTTAAAAAATCATTCAGCTCAAAATATTAAAGCTGATATCAAAGAAGATGGTGACTATATAGTAGTCGCTTTAGATTTACCGAACAAAATTGGCGATAATAGTATTACAATCGAAGCCAAGCAAAATTCTTTGAAAGGTTCAGTTGTTGTTGATGGTTGTAGCGTGAAGTTTAATGTAGCTAATAATGGCCGAACCTTTAGTTATACTTGCAGCAATTCTAGTGATGAAAGATCAGGTCAAAACGAGCGCTATTTTGCTAGTGAAACTTATCATCAAGTTATGTTGCCAGCTCCTGTAGAGAATTTGGAAAATGCGCAAATCAATCGCGATGGCAAAACTTTGATCATAAGATTGCCTAAAGTTAAAGATGCGCAAAAACATGCAGCTGGGTGGAAAAAATTAACTGTTAAGTAAATTTTTATCGAATAAATTAGTAGCTACTGCCTTTGACAACATAGATAAGCACATAGGCGTGCACATAATCCTTTTGATTCAGCGCCGCCACGTTCAAATATAGCTTCACGGCTATCAGTAGAGCCAGAACCTGTTATTACTGGTTCTGCTGTATCAGGAGAGTCGAGCCTGCGGCCAGTTGCAACTGGAACGGCTACAATAGCGGAATTACTGTCAACAGACCTGGCATCAAAATTATTTCCTCTGCCAGCGGCACCATATCGGGCACTATGATATTGGGCAGTGTCTAAGCTAAATAAGTTTAAACTTGAAAAGATCGGAATTGCGAAAAAAACAACTTTAATTTTGATTGGACAAGCGTGCATAAACTCTCCTAATCGTAAAATTTTAGTTAATTAAATTTTTACAGATCAGATTTTAGTTGATTTTAATTTTGATTGCTAGCTTATTGCACTATTGGGTTAGTTAAGTAATATTAGATATTATCATTTATATTAGAAACTCTGAACTAAACTAACTTTTAGGGGGCTAAAATTAAAGCTAGTAGTTGGATCGAGATTAGCCGAATCGCGTTAATTAACAATCTTAAATATATTAAAAATCTAGTTGGTAATCAGACACAGCTTGCTGTTGTAGTTAAAAGTAACGCTTACGGTTGCGGCTTAGATTTAATTACCCAAGCTTGCCAAGAAATTTCTGAAGTAGATTGGCTAGCGGTTAATGGCACAGTTGAAGCGCTTAAGGCCAGACAGTTAGGTTTTACTAAGCAGATTTTAATACTCTGTTTTTATGGTTGGGAAGAAATCGATTTACAGTTAGCGATCACGCAAAAAATCGATTTTACAATTTATAGTTTAGAGCAATTAGAATTATTAAATAAATTAGCCTATAAATTAAACCAACTTGTAAATATACATGTTAAAATTGACACTGGCTTAGCTAGATTAGGCTTTACGCCAGAACAAGCACGCGAAATATTATTAGCGCCAGATTGGGCCACTAAATACCCGCAAATTAAATTACGGGGTGTTTTTACCCATCTAGCTGAAGCGGAAAAAAAAGATTCTGCGTTTTCGGCACACCAACTTAAACAGCTTCAAGATTTAGTTTTAGTTTTAAAAGCTAATAATCAACCCATAGAGTTAGTGCATGCTGTCGGTTCAACTGGCATGTTTCTAATCTCCCAAGCTCGCTTTGATTTAGTTAGAATTGGTGGTATGGCGTATGGTTTAAGTAAATTACCAAACTCGAACTTACAGTTTGTGTTACAGTGGAAAACTAAAATTATTCAATTAAAAGAGTTAGCTGTAGGTGTGTCAGTAGGTTATAATCAAACTTTTGTGACTGAGCGACCAACTAAATTGGCAGTATTGCCGGTGGGTTATTGTGACGGCTATAGTCGTAAGCTATCAAATTTGGGTCAAGTTTCAGTTAATGGTGTGATAGTGCCAGTGATTGGCCGGGTGGCTATGAACATGATTACTATAGACGTCACTGACGTGCCAGAAGTGTTAGTGGGCAGTGAAGTAGTGTTATTGGGCTCTAAAGCTGGTATTTCACCTTACGACTGGTCGGAGCAAGCGGGAATTTATATTTACGAATCAATCGTAGGCTTAAATCCTAATATTTTTAGAAAACTAGTGTAGTTGTCAGAAAATAATTCCCCAAAAAACCTTAAATAAGCTTACTTTGTCCATATGTCTAAAATAGCAAGATGACAATTTTATTGTCATGTTATTGTCAGATCGTTATGCTCTAGCTTAAATTTAAATTATAAATTTAGGCTGGAGCACATGAAGCAAAAAATATTTTTTTTGAGTTTAATTTTACTGATCGAAACAGTTAATTTTGGTAAATTTGGTTGTTATACTTCAGAGCGCGATAATAAAATTTACTATTATTTTAAGCAATTCGATTATTTTAATTATCAGCTTAATCGATTAGAAACGCGCTTAGATCGTACATTAGTTTATCTTAAGAAACAAGAGAAATTTAAAAAAGAATTGCTGGCTTATATGCAAGAGCAACTAACTAATAAAAATTGCGTGCAGTTTGACTTAGCACAATATCGTTTAAAAGTTTGGCGAGAAGAATGTTGCTGTGAAGTTGGCAAACTAATGCGCAAAGTACGAAGAGTGCAGGATCAAGTTGGTTATGAATGGGTTAAGCGTTTGCAATTAGATCAAAAATTAGCTTGGATTGATCATGTGTTAGCGCATGATAGCTGCCCAGATGCTGTTCAGCTTCGAGAATTTGCCGATCATTTAAAAATCAAATTTGATCAGTTAGAAATTGTGTATGTAGAGTTAAAAGATTTTGCTCTAACAACACACATATAAACAGGCAGATTGGATCACAATTTGTAATTTGATAATAAATTTTAAGACTATAAAAACCCCAGGAGTTTTATACCCTGGGGTTTTGTATTATTTATAACTTAAAGCTTAAAATTGCTCAGTAGTATATGGCAATAAGGCCATAGTGCGAGCTTTTTTAATTTCATGTGCCATTAAGCGTTGATATTTTGAACTATTGCCAGAAATTCTAGCTGGTAAAATTTTACCACGTTCAGTTAAGAAGCTTTTCAAAAAATCAGCGTTTTTATAATCAATGGCATGCACCAATTCTGGATTATTTACAAAACGACAATGTCTTTTAACAGGTGTTAAGCTGCGCTTAGTCTTTTTGCGTAAAATGCGCGAACTAAGTTTTAATTCTACTTTTTTAGGCATGGTTATTTAATCCTATTATTCTAATTCTGTATCGATGTCGATATCAAGGTCTGATTCAGGTGCTTCTTCAGATTCTAGTGAAGATGTATGCACCTTAGTATCATGGCGATCTTCTTTTAAAAGACCATCCATTTTGTTCTCTTTTAAGAATTCGTCTACATTGCGTGGACGTTCATCAAGAGGAGCAGGCCGACGATAATCAACAGGAGTTTTGGGATCCAATACTGAGGTTAAAGAGCGCATAACCAAATTTTCTAACTTAATGGTTAATAGCTTATTGATTTCATCTAACATATTGTGCTTGCCAGTTTCAGGGGCATCGAAACGTGCTAAGAAATAAATGCCATAGCGTTGCTTATTTACAGCATAGGCTAGGCGGTATTTACCCCAACGGTCAAAGGAAGTTAGCTTACCTTTGTTTTGTTCGACGATTTTATTGAATTGTGATTCTAGAGCACTGCATTCATCATCAGTGGCTTCTGGAATAGATAGTACTAAGGTTTCATATCTTAGCATTGAGACTCCGTAAACTAAGAGGAAACGCCCAAAATTGTTTAGATTTTGGTACGTTATGGGCCCTATGCCCATTTAGTTGAACTTAAATAACTATTAGAAAGTAGCATAAAAAGGGGCTAATGTTAAGTTAAATTAAGCTTTGAATGCGTGTAATCACCCTACCAATAATTCTAAAATGGTCTTTACCGCGAATTAAAGCCACCGGAGGTTGTTTTTGGTTAACAGTCTCTAGAATCACAAAACTTTCAGTATAAGTCACCTTAGCGATAGTTTTGAGAGGTGTATCATTGCCATATTCTACAGCGGCTAGGTCACTAGTGCGTGCCCAAACTTCAGGCGAAATCACTAGACGATCGCCTTTGCAGAAGATTGGTGCCATGAGGTTATTTTCTATGGCTAGAGCAAAAATTGCGCCATCTGTGCTGTTTAGAAAAGGTACAAAGGTGTCTTTAAACCCTGTAGTGACTTGCATTAATTGATTATTATATGGCGATGGATTGGATGGTATATCACCTACAACTGGAATTAATTGTACTTTTAAATCAACGTCGGTTTGTTCTGGAAGGTTAATATTATTATCTATTCCATCAGTTCTTTTACGGTAAAGTGCAAATAAATCAATTGGTGATAATTCAAAAGCATTAGCTAGTTTTCTCAAAGAATCTTCGTTCCAGCGACGAGTGCCATTTTTAATATGAGTTAGATAGCTTTCAGACATGCCTGTTTTTTCAGCAAGAACCTTAGTGGTCCAGCCTTTTTCTCTCAAAAGTTCTTTGACTCTGAGAGCGGTTAATCCCTTCATATGGTTGTGTCTCCTGCACCTAGATTTAAATTTGTGTTAGTATGATTTT
>CANKVQ010000039.1 GCA_947486885.1 bacterium | reverse complement strand
CGATGTGATTATTATTGCTGATATATCTGGCAGCTTGCCAGCACAAACTGAACTAGCGAAAGCGCTAAAATACGCCCGCGAGCAATTTAATTTAATTTATGCACCAGAAAAGTTAGCTAAAAATACCCAAACTGCTCTTAAAAAACTAACTCTTGATCAATTATTTTCCGCTCGTCCCGAGCGAAGTCGAGGGATGCTGCGGACACTAACACGCAATAATCAACTTAACGACTCACAAGAAGACCCATACTCACCTGTAATTTATTGCTGTCAAAATCAGCCGTTAGCACCCATAATTTTATATTTACCCGCTGATTATCCCAAAATATCAGCTTATAAAACTACTAATTTTAATTATTCAGCTGAAAATTTTGAACTACTGTGTAATTTGGGAAAAGTTAATATTATTAAGCATGCGCCTGTGATTAAATCTGTTTTGCGCCAGCGCTGTTTAAATTATTAAATTAGCCAAGATAGAGAACAAACAATTCGATTTAATCTGGTTCTGAACACCATATCTTATTTGTTGTGCTCGCCGATTTATCTTGCGTACAACACTGGCCATTTTGACATACGCCAACCTGTCCGCCATGTTTACATTTTAAATTATTCTCCCCAGGTATACAAGGGTAATAAGGCGTTTTAGTATGTGCAAAACTTGTAAGATTCAGTAAAATTAACCCCGATATTACCCATAGTTTTTGTATGCTCTGCATAATATAACCCCCACAAACTACCAGCTTAATCTCAGGCCACCCAAGACTTATTGATACTAATAGTAATTATAGCTTAGCAGGGGGGGGGGGGTAGAAGTAAGAGTTTGCTTAATTCTTGTTGCAAATAACGATTAGATCGAGATATTGCAAAGCTATTTTTTGGGGTAAAGATTTTGGTTGTTTGGCTAAAAAACGGGCTAAATTAAAGAATTTTCAGAAAAACTAACTTTAATCAAAAATGGTCTGATTAAAAGCTTTTTCAGGTTCGATTAGATTTTTTACAAAATTTAAAATTTTAGCTGCTTTTTTAATCGCACTTAAAATTTCTTCACGACTAACATTAAAACGATCATCTGGATAACGTGAATAGATCGCATATGGTAATAAATCCAAAACATCGCTAAGTAATATTTTGCAACTAGGTTCTAATAAAGCGCATAATTCCAAAAGTTTTTCAAGATCATGCGTTCGTGGCACATGTTGATTTTTAAAAACTAAATATGCTTTTAGAGCTTTTTCAGCACACTGTTGAGTGTGATAAGCCGATGTATCTAATGTATCGTCGTCATCTTTGGCTAATTTTTTGGCTGACCTAAGATCACTTAAAGCTTTGGCTAACCAGACTTTATGATCTAACATAAATCACCTTGCCATCTTTAAGTACTTTGGAAACTAGGGTATTGGGGTTAGCAGCATATTCATCTAATTCATGCTTAGTGTAAACCATCAAATCTTTGGAAATACATAAGCCCCATAATGCTTCAAATCCAGGCTTACTGCGCTTGTGCCGCTGCTCATCTGAAACATCTATTACAATCAACAAATCTAAATCACTATCTTCATTAGGTGTACCCCAAGCATATGACCCAAATAAATAAATTTGTAACGGATTATAAACTTTAATAAGTCTATTTTTAACTTCTTCAATAATTTCTGGCGCGATCATAAAATCTTAGTTTCTTGTGGAAATGTCAAAATATTAATTTTAAGCTAAACATCTTTCAACAAATTTCTCAAGCACGCATATTTTTAAGTCTAAAAAACACTATCTTGGTTTCCACAACTATTGCATAAGCACAAATTCAACAGCTTGAAAAAATTAAGGGTCGAGATTTTACTTCCGGCCCTCATCAAAAAATTACCGTTTTAGCTTACTTAACTATCTTTGGATTCCACCGCACCACCTAGGATGCTTAACTGCGCTTCTTTTTCTGTAACGCTAGCTAACCAAGGCGCGATTGCTGCTTTTAATCTTCGCTGCGAATCGAATGCGTCTTTAATAAGATCAAAATGAAGTTCTCTGAAATCGGCCCGACTTTGTTCTGTAGCATCTTCTCTAACATTTGGATCCATATCAGAAGGGAATGTGGGCTCAACATATCTGTCAGATCCTAATGCCTCTAAATAAAAACGCTTGCGTTTAGCTGCACGAAGCTTAGCGTCATAAAGCTTTTTATAATCAGCAATGAGTGATGCTCTTAAATCTAATGCTCTATCAAAAGCACTTATTTTAGCAGCGTCAACTCCACCACTGGGCATTAGTAATTTTTCTGTTATTTCATCATAATTCACTTTTCTCTTAGGTATTGATTTTAAAGCGTCTTCTGGAGACAAATCATCGACTGTAGCACTAAGATGCCGATACTTATCTAAATCAAAAAGTGTCTCAACGTATTCGTCAACATAACGGGCCGTCATTTTCTCAGCCTCTGCTCTTCTCTTAGAATATTCTGTACTAGCCCTCAGATCATCTGCAGAGGCCGCTAGTTCATTTCCCAGAATCATAAATAAAACAAACATTAACTTTTTCATAACAACCTCCAAAACTACTAATGGCACCTCTAGATCGCCCAGAGATTATTGATCCTATTAGTAACTATAGCTTAGCAAAAAAGGGGAATTAAACTAAATAGTTAAATTGACTTTCGAGACAAATAGCGATTGGATCAAATTATTGCGTAATCATTGACTCTTAAACTTAAATATTTCTATAATAGTTATTACAATATAAACACAAAAGAGTTACTGGGGTTAAGCTTATGAAATTAAATTTGATTAAAATTGGCAATTCACGAGGCATCAGACTACCTAAAGCGCTATTAGAACAGTGTAAATTTAAAGATTTGGTAATCGCCGAAGTTAAAGATGGCAAATTAATTTTATCGACCCCTAAAGCTGTACCTAGAGCTGGTTGGCAGGAAGCTTTTAAAGCGATGGCTAAAGCTGGTGACGACCAACTAATCGATGCTCCAGAATTAGAGCTGGAGCTAGAAGATGACCAGCGAGATTGGCAATGGTAACTATTTCAACCAATCTAAAAATTAATCAATTTGAGATTTTCTTGGTGCATTTAAACCCTACTCAAGGCTCTGAGATTAATAAGACTAGGCCCTGTGTGGTAATTTCACCCGATGATATGAATCTACACATTAATACAATTATTATCGCCCCGATGACCACTAAAGGACGTGCTTATCCTACGCGGGTGCCAGTAAAATTTGAAAATAAAGATGGTCAGATTGTGTTAGATCAAATCAGAACGGTCGACAAATCACGTTTAATTAAAAAATTGGGGACTATAAGCGCCCTAGAAGCTAGGTTTACGCTAAAGATTTTACGCGAAATGTTTGCTGAAAAAAATTTATATAATTAAAAAAAGGGCCAAAATTCTACTCCCAACCCTTTTTTGATTTTAAAATCAATTATTTGCACGCTTCGTTTTTAGTTGAGCTAATGCTTTAAAACCTAGGCATATAAAAAAAATCAACTAAACTCAATCTACGTAAGCGCAAACTCCTGGGCCCATTGGCAACCAAACACCAGCGCCGGGGTCCCCACATGCATATCCGTCGCAACATGCACCACCATAAAACCAGCCACACTTGCTAGGATTAGTACAAGAAAACAAATTAGTACTGGTTAATAACGTTAAACTAAATAAACTTAAGATTAAAATTATTTTTTTCATAAAATAACCTCCAAAACTACTAATGGCACCTCTAGATCGCCCAGAGATTATTGATCCTATTAGTAACTATAGCTTAACAAAGGGGGGGGTAAACAGAAGAATTTGATTAATTTTTGATACAAATAGCGATCTGGTCGAATTATTCTAAAACTTTTGAACTATTTTTAAATTATCGTATTGGACAAATCTATTAACGCGTTATACGATTTGTCCAATACGATACTATATTTTAAAAAATATCTAAAATTTAAAAACTTATAAAATCTCGAGGGAGTTCTAGGAATCATGATTAAACGAAACCTGACCGATACAATTATACGTCTAGCTGAAACATTTCCGGTAGTTGCCATCTTAGGGCCCCGCCAATCTGGTAAAACTACGCTTAGCAAAGCTGTTTTTACCAAGTACAAATATTTATCACTCGAAGATCTGAGCTTAAGAGATGATGCTAAACAAGACCCCAAAGGTTTTTTAGAATTACATAAAAATGAATTTGGAATAATTTTAGATGAATTTCAACATGTGCCAGAACTGTTATCTTATATTCAGTTGCTAGTAGATGAAAATCGTCGACCAGGATATTTTATTTTAACTGGCTCCCAAAATTTTCTCATGAACCGCGCGATTAGCCAAACATTAGCCGGCAGGATCGCCATTACAACTTTATTGCCATTAACCATAGGTGAATTAAAATCTGCGCAGCTATTACCAGCTAATATCGAAGAGCTAGTATTTAAAGGCGAATATCCCGAGCTTTTTGTAAATCAAAAATTAAGCTCCTATGACTTTTATTTTAACTACGCTAAAACCTATGTCGAACGTGATGTACGTGATCTGCAAAATGTCCAGAACTTAGCTACTTTTATTAAATTTATGAAACTTTGCGCTGCGCGAATTGGGCAAATCGTAAACTATAGTTCATTAGCTAGCGATGCTGATATTAACGTAGCAACTGCCAAAGCCTGGCTTTCAATCTTAGAAACTTCGTTTATTATTTTTCAGCTACAGCCATACTCAACGCAATTTACTAGACGCTTAATTAAAGCTCCTAAGTTATTCTTTTACGATACTGGTTTAGCAGTTTATTTATTAGGTATTGAGTCAGTAGATGATCTGAAATTAAGTGTCTATCGGGGTAACTTAATCGAGTCTTTAATTATGACAGAGATTGTAAAGCTTTATTATAATAGTAGCAAGCAGCCTAATATTTATTTTTTACGGGATAAAACTGGCCACGAAATCGACTGTGTGATCGAACAATCAAACAAATTAATCCCCATCGAAATTAAATCCCGTATGTCTCCCACTCAAAATGCTTTTGATGAAATCAAATTTTGGCAAAAAGCAGAACATGATCCAGAACAAATTAATATTAGACCCATGCTAGATGGCTTTGTAATTTATGCTGGCAATGAAACTGAAAAACGCACTTATGGTACATGTTTAAGCTGGCAAGATTTAGTTAGCTTGGAAACAATTGGAATATTAGAAAAATAAAGCAGAACTTAGTTAACGAAGTGTGGTGGAGCTGAGCGGGATCGAACCGCTGACCTCATGAATGCCATCCATGCGCTCTACCAACTGAGCTACAGCCCCAAAACAGACTTGCCTATTAAACTAGGCAAATATCAGAAAATATCTATAATTTTAAAGATTAATTAAAAAAAATAAATATAAATTTAAGAAATTTGAGCTGCGAAAATATAAAATTATGATATATAAAAAATTATTTAAAAATTTTAAAAAAAT
>CANKVQ010000038.1 GCA_947486885.1 bacterium | reverse complement strand
TCGAGAAGAATATCATATTTTTAGATTACCAGTTTTTAGATTACCAGAATTTTAGTAATTAGATTAATTTATAGTCTAGATTAGCTTTTGGTGATTAATTTGGGTAACTTTAGGTGATTAACTATTGCAGGAAAGTAGTTAACGCCAGTTCGATAATTAATTTATGCAGCAGTAATAAACTTTTTCCGCTCGTCCCGAGCATAGCCTTTTAAGGCGAAGTCGAGGGATGTTGCGGGCCCAAACGTTTATATCCGCCACATCCCTCGATTACACTCGGGACGAGCGGTAGATAGTTATCTTTATTAAGTTTAAGTTTCTTGATAAAAGCATATTGTAAAGCATGTGAAACCTATTATCGAATTCGCGTTAGTTAGTAAATATTTGGATTAGAAAACTATGCGCAAAAAATTAGGCACTGTAATTTCAGGAGCATTATCAGATGGGTTTAGTGTCAGGTTAGATCGACAAGTTGAGTTAGAAAAAATTAAAACCGGGCACTTTGTAGTCTTAGCTGGCACGAATTACAGATTTTTTTCGTTAGTTACAGATTTAAAATTAGAAGTAGCTAATCCAGAAATTATGCTTGCGCCGCCGGGCGAACACGAAAGCTTATTATATCAAGTTTTAAGCCAGCGAGATATTTTTGCGGTCGCGCATATCAAGCCAGTAATCATGCTCGATCAAGCCAATCAGATTTCGCCAGTCAAAACTATTCCGCCCCATTTTGCTTTAGTACATGAAGCGAATGCCCAAGATGTAGCACTAATTTTTGGTGAAGAGCGGCAAAATAAAAAATATTTTAAGATTGGGCAGCCACTAGACATGGACGCAGCGGTTTGTTTAGATCTAGAAAAATTGGTCGAACGTTCGAACGGGATTTTTGGTAAGACTGGCACTGGTAAAACTTTTATTACGAGATTAATTTTAGCTGGCTTAATTAAAAATCAAAAAGCGGTAAATTTAATTTTTGATATGCACAGCGAATATGGCTTACAGTCACGCACAGAATCGCAAGGGCATGGTTTTGTTAAAGGTTTGAAAACTTTATTTCCTGATAAAGTGGTAATATTCTCGCTTGATCCGGCTTCAACTAGGCGTCGTGGTGGTGCACCAGATGTCTGCGTCACGATTTCTTATCAAGATATAAAAGTGTCAGATGTTTTGTCACTCCAAGATGAACTAAATTTGCATAGCACAGCGCTCGAAGCGGCTTATTTAATCTATGCTAAATATAAAGAAAACTGGTTGCAAAAACTATTACAAGTAGGTGGTGATCAACCCAAAGAGTTGGCGCAAGAAGTTGGCGCGCATCCCGAATCGGTCGCAGCACTATATCGTAAGTTACGCAGAATTGAACAGTTGCCATTTTTTGTCGAAGGTTCAGCGCCTAGAGCCCAAGTATTTGAGCAGCTTTTAGAATATTTAAATCGGGGGACCAGTGTGATTATTGAGTTCGGTAATTTTACTTCGACGTTTGTCTATTTATTAATTGCGAATATCGTAACTGGTCGAATTCATGATGCTTATGTGCGAAAAACTGAAAAATTTTTAGGTTCGCAATCTAAGAGTGACGAGCCCCAAAAATTATTAATTACGATTGAAGAGGCCCATAAATTTTTAAATCCCGTAGCAGCAAAACAAACTATTTTTGGAATTATTGCCCGAGAAATGCGCAAATATTATGTGTCACTCTTGGTGGTAGACCAAAGACCATCTGGTATAGATCCCGAAATTATTTCGCAAATTGGAACCAAGATTATTGCCCAGCTGAGTGATGATCAAGATCTGCAAGCGGTGCTAACTGGAGTGAGTAATGCCCAGGGACTTAAAACTATTTTGGCGACACTTGACACTAAAAAACAGGTTTTAGTTTTGGGACATGCTATAACTATGCCAGTAGTAATTGAGACGCGTGAATATGGTGAGCTATTTTATCGCGATATGCAAGCTGAGCTGTTACCCATAGAAGCTACTATTCAAGAGCTTTACCAGTAAATTTGTTGAGATCGTTGACTATACCTGCTCTAGCGCATTAGAAATATTTAAGAGAAATATTAAGAGTAATATTAATATTTTTGCTGAGAGATTTATTTGGTATGGGCATGTGGTTCGCGATATTTATTTTTTTAATTAGCTTTAGTCAGTGGGATCTGGCGCACAATTATCGTTTAAATTGTGATCCTTGTGTTTCTAATGCTTTATGTCAGGCAGTTACTAATTATGTGGGGCAATTTGATCATACCAAAATTAGTTTAAAAACGCTGGCTGAAAAAATTCAAACTAGATTTATTAGTTTACAAAAAGTTAGTTTGCAAAAAAGCTGGGATGGCAAAATCGATGTACAGATTAGTTCAGTACAGCCAGTTTATATTATTGATCTAAAAAATAGTGATCGAGTTTATGTCTTAGCTAAAACTAAACAAGCAACTAGAATTGTACCAGCGCTTTGGATTAATCCAACTTGTTTAGAAAATTTACCAGCCGTGTGTTTAAATTTAAAAACTGGCACTACTAAAAATAGTTCTAGTGGCGCCCAAAATAGCAAGTCTGGTTATGGTGTAATTAGCCAACAAGATTTAAATTTAATTAATCAAGTTCCCAGTGAATTTAGAGATTTTTTCTTAGCATTAGATCCGGAGATTAGTGCCAATTTTTTAATTGAATGGATCGATCGCAATCAAATAATTTTACGTTATTGTAAATTATCTGAGAGTTATAATTGCAAGTTAATCGTGCGAGTTAATAATTTATTGATTAATAAACACTTTGATCACAAAGGACTAACACCAGCATTTTTGGCCCGCTGTTTAAATTTATTGCCTGCAAAATTGTTTGCGAATGACAAACTTTCTGAGATTACTACAGAAAATGTGCTTGGAGGTCATAAAATTATTGGAACTAGTGGGCTAGATAGTGGGTTAACACAATTTAGTAATTTTAAAACTAAAAAAAATAGCTTAAAAAATTTTACAATCGATCTGAGGTTTAATAAACAAATTGTGATCTTAAACGATTAGGGGGTAGCTAGATGGCGGATCAAATTAAAGTTGCAATCGATATCGGGACAACTAAAATCTGTGTTTTGGTAGCCAAGCAAGTAGGCACTGATTTTGAAGTGTTAGGAATGGGTAAATACCCATCAGAGGGTTTAGAAAAAGGTGTGGTAGTTAATATCGCTAAAGCAATTAATTCTATTAAAGCTGCAGTTAAAGAAGCGGAAATTGTGTCAGGACAACAGATTGAATCTGCGGCAGTGGGAATTTCTGGTAGCCATATAAATTCACTGAATTCCAATGGAGTTGTGCCAATTAATAAAACTGGCAAAGTTAAACAAACTGATATTTACAATGTATTGGAAGCTGCGCGGGCGGTCCAAATCGCTGAGGGGCAACAGATCTTACACGTGTTGCCACAAAGTTATGCGATCGATGGCTTAGGTAATATTCAGGATCCACTGGGAATGCACGGTGTTCGGTTAGAAGTTCAGGCCCATATTATTACCGGATCAGTGGCGTCCGTCCAAAATATTATTAGTTGTTGTGAAGCTGTTGGAATTAAAGTTACCGATGTAATTTTAGAACAGTTAGCTTCGGCAGCAGCTGTATTAAATCCAGATGAATGTCAGTTGGGTGTAGCGGTATTAGATATCGGCGGTGGCACTTCTGATTTTGCGATATATCAGCATAACAGTATTATGCACACTCGGGTGTTACCAGTAGCAGGCAATCACTTTACGCACGATATTGCCGTGGGCTTACAGACAACTTTAAGTGAAGCAGAGCGTGTAAAACACATGTATGGGTTAGCTAGTAATAATAGTAATAATAATTTTAGTTTTGAAGTATTAGATATTCAGGGGCAAAATTTACAAACAATCTCACAAGCTTTTTTAACTACGATTATTGAGCCTAGAGCTGAAGAGTTAATTTTATTATTACTAAAAGAGCTTGAGACTTATAAATTACGTAAATTCATGACGACTGGTTTAGTGTTAACTGGTGGCGGATCACTGCTGGCAGGACTACCAGAGCTGGCAACTAGAATTTTGCAAGTACCGGTTAGATTAGGGGCCCCAAGAACTGAGATTGTATTATCCGAAAATCTGAGTAACCCTATTTATGCGACTGGTTATGGTTTATTAATTCATGTATTTAAAACACAAAGTAAATCGAATTTAAATTTAGTTGATGGTCCAACTGCGGTCAGAATTTTTTATCGGATGAGATCGTGGGTTTCAGATTTATTTTAGAACTTAGTTAGTGGGCTCGCTTGCCCCTCGATTACACTCGGGGTGAGCGGGAGAGACTGTGTAATTAGAGAGACTGTGTAATAAAAATATTTTCGAAAAAGCTCTATTTTAGAGGGGAGTATAAAATGATCGAGTTTGAACAAGCATCTAATAGCAGTTTGGGAATCGCTAGTATTAAAGTAATTGGAATTGGGGGCGCTGGCGGCAATACTGTTAATAGCATGATCGAAGCTAATGACCGAGATATTGAATTTATTGTGGCTAATACTGATTCGCAAGCTTTATTAAACTCTAAAGCGCCGAATAAAATTCAGTTGGGCATTAAATCTACTAAGGGTCTAGGTACTGGTGCTAATCCAGAAATTGGCCGGCGAGCAGCTGAAGAAGATTTAGATCAAATTTTAGATGCGATGGCTGGCGCTGATATTGTATTTATCGCAGCTGGTATGGGTGGCGGTACTGGATCTGGTGCATCGCCGGTGATTGCGCGGGCGTTACGCGAACAAGGGATTCTGACGGTCGCAGTAGTCACGAAGCCATTTTTATTTGAAGGTAAGCGCCGAGCTAGAATCGCCGAAGAAACAATTCAGCAATTGCGTGCTGAAGTTGATACCATGATTATATTACCAAATCAAAAGTTATTAGAATATGTCGGTGATAATGTCACTATGATCGATGCTTTTGCTATGATTAACGATGTGTTAAATAAATCTGTACGAAATATTTCTGATATTATAATTAGGCCTGGGCACATTAATGTCGATTTTGCGGATCTTAAAACAATCATGAAAGATATGGGAATCGCGGTAATGGGTACGGGTATTGCTTCTGGACCAGATCGTGCTTTTGTCGCAGCCATGAACGCGATCTCTTCGCCATTATTAGAAAATGTCGATATTCGTGGTGCTCGCGGCGTATTGCTAAATATTACTGGTGGTCCAGATTTAACATTACATGAAATTAATGCTGCAGCGTCAGTAATTTATGAACAAGCTGACGAATTTGCGAATATTATTATTGGCTCTGTGATCGATCATAATATGCATAACGAAATTTCAGTAGCAATTGTGGCCACTGGTTTCGATAAACGTCCGCAAAGCCAAAATTCAGTAACAGTGGCGCCAGCACAGTTAAGTTTAAGTACAGAAAATTTTAGGCACGAGTCTGTGAGTTGTGAAAATATTATGGCAGCGACCAGTGTGACTTCTGGTAATAGTGATAGTACTAGTGAAAATAATAGCTCTCTAGATTCCGATGATTTAGATATACCAGCTTTTTTACGACGCAAATCTGTTGTGCAAACTGAGCAGCCTAGCCAAGAATAATTATAATTTTTTAAATAAATTTAGTTTAATTTTTAAATTTAACGGGGCTAGTTAGATAAT
>CANKVQ010000037.1 GCA_947486885.1 bacterium | reverse complement strand
TGGTAGTAGCGGATACAAAAGATAGTAGAATCGTAGGCGGCTATTTTTAAAAGTTTGCATAAAAGTAAAGCAGGCGCCATACAGCAATAATAAATGAAATAATAATATTAAGCCTGAGCCGGTCGATATTAAAGTAAATAGGTGCCACAAATATGACATAAGTGGTGGGTGTGCCGCGCTGTAGCTATTACTTAGTGCTTCTTGATATTGCGTATAACTGTCAGATGTCATTTGACCTGGCCAAACTAACCAAAGATTAAAAAAAAATAGTAGTGCTAAGCAATAATATGGCCAGCTATGCGATAACTTATGAAATAATTTATCTGGCAATTTAAATAGCAGTGGGGCTTGTAATCTATATTTAATCATGTAACGATTTTGCGCAGAAAAAGTTGTTTGGTCAAGCTTGGTATAGGTAAATTAGAGTTAATGGCTAGTTTTTGTATAATAGATTTTAATTAAGATTAATTAACGCAAATTACGATGGATAAACATGTTTGGCTTTATTTCTAAAAATTTAAAATCTTTGTTCTCAGCGGTTTCAAGTAAATTAAATGTTTTATTTAACACTAGTAAAATTGATCAAGAAACTATTCAAGAAGTCGAAAAAATTCTTTTATCAGCCGATACTGGTCTAACCGTAGCGCGTCAAATTACCCAAAGACTACAACAGGATTATAATGCAGGCAAAATCGCAACCGGTCAGGAGTTAAAAAAACTTTTGGCTAGCTACTTACAAGAATTATTGGTCAACGCTAGTATTAATTTTGATATGAATAACTCTAAAATATATTTATTGGTTGGTATTAACGGTAGTGGTAAGACTACGCTACTAGGCAAGTTAGCGCAAAAATATGTTCAGGCTAACAAACGAGTATTAATTATAGCGGGGGATACTTTTAGATCTGCAGCCGTACAGCAATTAGAGCAATTAGTTAGCAAATTACAGGTTAAAGTAATTTCTGGTGCTGCTGATAGTGCTCCATCAGCTGTGATTTATCGAGGTTGTGAAGAGTTCAAAACAGGCAATTATGACATTTTATTAATTGACACGGCTGGTAGATTGCAAGCACGTGAAGATTTGATGCGCGAATTAGCTAAAGTTGAACGTGTAATTCAAAAACAGTTACCAGACCAGGCGGTGACTGTGCTATTAACTATAGATGCTACTTTAGGGCAAAATTCTTTAGATCAAGCGCGTATTTTTAGTGCCCATGTTAAAGTTAATGGAATGGTGTTAACTAAGATGGATGGTGCGGCTAAAGGTGGAATTGCGTTAGCAATTGTAAATAGTTTAAAGTTGCCGATTGCTTACATTTCAACTGGTGAGAAATTGACTGATTTGGAATCGTTCGACACTCAAGCGTATATTGCTAGCTTGCTTTCAAGCAATCAAGCATAATATTTAAAATTTTGGTGGGAGAAAATTAACTTTGCAAAAAATAGCTGTTACTAAATTAATTAGTGAATTAGTTCAGCATGGTTTAAGTGAGCAAGTTGCTTGGTGGTTGCTAGAAAAACTTTTTCAAAAAACTAAAGTAGCGTTAATTTTACTTTCGGAGTTGAGCTTGTCGGCTCAAGACCAAGCGCAGTTAGCTAGTTGGGTCGATCAAATTGTACAAGCCCATAAACCGGTACAATATATTTTGGGCGATGTTAGTTTTTTAGGTTTACAAATTTTAGTTGCACCGCCGATTTTGATTCCCAGGCCTGAGACTGAAGAATGGTGTGCGATTGTAATTAAACAATTAAAGGCAGATTACACAAAAACCAACTACCAAAAAATTATCACTAATAATAGAAAGATAAGTCAAATTAAACCTGGGTTTAAAATTTTAGATTTGTGCGCTGGAACTGGTTGTATTGGACTAGCGTTAGCACAGGCTTTGCCTGATAGTCACGTTTATGCCGTTGATATTAATCCTCAAGCTTGCGAGCTAATCGAGAAAAATAAATTAACTAATCAAATTAATAATTTGGCCGTGATTAATTTTGATCTTAACAAACTAAATAGTAATATACTCAGTTCGAGCGAATTTAATATTCTCCATGATTCTAGCGCTAGTAGTTCAAGTAAATTTAGTAATTCTAACAAAGTTAGCGGCTTTGATATAATTACGGCTAACCCACCTTATATTACTGAGTTAGAATATTCAGAATTAGCTTCGAATGTGCGTGAGTGGGAAGATCCTATAGCTTTAGTGTCTGGTACAGATGGCTTAGATTTAATTCGTCAGATTATTAAATTAGCTGTGCAAATTAAAATTAAAATTTTATATCTTGAAATTGGGTGTTTACAAGCTAGAGCAGTTATATTGTTAGCACAAGCTGCTGGGTTTAAACAGATAGTTACCCATTGCGACATGTATGGTAAAGATCGCATGTTAGAAATGCGATTAATTTAAAACTTAAATTATCTTAGGTGTATGCGATTTTGGCGTTTTGATACTCAAAAATTTGTAGCTATGTATTTAGATAGCCATGTTTTAACTTGTATTTGCTGGACCGGTAATTATCCAGATATGCAGATAGTTGCACAACAGACTTTTAATTTAGATCCTAAAATTGTACAAAATTTGGTACTTTGTAATCCCACAGTTCTTAAAAATTATTTGCTAAGCTTTATTACAAAATACAACTTAAAGATGGCACGATATGGCTTAATTTTAGCTGGCTCAACAATTATTGAAAATTTAAATGAGCTTAATAATAATCTTATTGAACATAAATTTTCTCGCATCAGTATTAATGGTTGTGTAGATAATTCTACACAAAACTGGTCTTATTTGGCCCATATACCCATTGGGATTACTTTACAGTATCAGTTGGTTTTTATTCAGCAAAATTTAAATTTAATTGGCATAACTAGTTTTAATGGTGCTTTATTAGGTTTATTAAAAGTGTCAGATTTTGAAATAACGCTAGATTTAAAGCGTTTAGTATTACCCAAAAGTTCAAAGGTTAATCTTGATGTTCAACTAAATTTAACTGATTTAAATTTAGTTGAACATCAGGCATTATTAGCCTGTTTGGGGTTGTATATTGCTTGGAAAGAGTAGTTATGAAAAAAAATAGTTTTACTATGCCTATTTCATTTATACATAGCCAGTTGTGCTGTTTATGGTCTAAGCGCTTAGGTCCAATAATTCTTAGTTTAGTTTTAATCTTTGGTTTATTGTGTGTACATAAATTTTATATTTATCGCGTTATTCGCAAGCAAGTGTATATTTTAGAAGCTGATTTAGTTGATTTTGATCAAGCGGTGCGAGATAAGCATAATTTGATAAGTGAAAAAAAACGACTAGAGCAAAAATTAGATTATTTTCATATGCAAAAATCTACCCAATGTCACGATTTAGCAACTTATTTATTAGACATTGCTAATTTGATGCCGGCTAAACTAGTACTATCTAAGATCGAATTGATAGTTGGAGATAAAATTATAATTGAAGGTTTCGGTAATTCGCCAGATCAAATAATTAGTTTTTGGCATAAATTGTCATCGCTGGATTATGTAATCAATGGTAAGCTAGATGCCATTAAAGCTGAAGAAACTAATCGGTCTGGTCGTAAGAAAAAATCATTACGTAATCAATTTTCTTTACAATTAAAAGTTAAAAATTATGAATAAAATTAAACAACTTTCTGACATTGAAGCGCGTAAGATTGCGGCTGGTGAAGTAGTTGAACGACCTGCAAATGTTCTAAAAGAGTTATTAGAAAATAGTATCGATGCTGGTGCAACTAAAATCGATATCTATCTTGAAGATGCAGGTAAAAAATTAATTCGCTTAGTTGATAATGGT
Source organism: bacterium (assembly GCA_947486885.1). GTDB lineage: Bacteria > Babelota > Babeliae > Babelales > JABDEC01 > CANKVQ01. The sequence goes on along the minus strand of CANKVQ010000037.1, from coordinate 1,839 downwards.
TGTGGCATGTCGAAAATTGATGCGGAGTTATGTTTTGCGCATCATGCTACTAGTAAATTAACGCAAGTATCTGATTTGCAAAGTTTAAGTACTTACGGTTTTCGTGGTGAAGCACTTTCTAGTATCTCATCAGTTAGTCGGGTAATTTTAATTACGCGTGAATTAAATAGTGCTATAGGCACTAAAATAGAATTAGCAGCAGGTGATTTGGTCTGGCAAAGTTCAGTAGGCTGCACAATTGGTACGGACTTAGCAGTACATGATTTATTTTATAATATTCCGGCGCGTTTAAAATTTTTAAAAAAAACGGAAACAGAATGGCGCCAGATGTTAACACTATTTCAGGCTTTTGCTTTAATGCACACCCAAGTGCACTTTAGATTATTTAGTGATCATAAATTATTATATAATTGTCCGGCTGTAGAATTACAAGATCGTTTGACACAGCTTTGGGATACTAATTTATCTGATCAGGTACTAAAACTAGTTACTAATATTAATAACCCCAGTAATAGTAATAATAAACACAATAATAACAGCAATTTACAATTAGCAGGTCTAATTTCAGTACCACAAATTGAACGTTATAATCGCAATCAGTTGTTTTTATTCGTGAATAAACGTTGGGTGCGTAACATTGGATTGCAAAAAGCCATTATAAAGGGCTATGCTGGCTTGCTGCCTGAAGGTAGATTTCCGGTGGGGATAGTTTTTATCGAAGTAGATTCACATGAGCTAGATATTAATATTCATCCCAGAAAAGAAGAAGTATTATTTTTGCATGCTCACAAAATCGAACGTTTAGTTTATGAAGCTGTGAAACAAACTTTAGAGCAGTATGTGACCAAAAAATTTAACTCGCAACCGAGTTCAGCTAGTCTCACAAATGTTTGGGCTAATACTCAATTAAATCAAAATTTAAATGTAAATAGTTTAAATTTCAAGCCTGCAAATTTAACTAGTTTAGAGTTAGATATAACTGTTAGTAGTTTAGTAAATAATAATAAAAATAATAAAAATTTTAATAGCCATGAATTATTAATGGCTACTACTTGGCCGTAAGTAAATTATACAGACAATCTCCAGAGTAAAAATCAAGATTTTTGCGTTCAAGATAATTTACAAAATTTAGTATCGCCAGAGCAGGTTAATTTAGAGCCAGACTTAGATATTAACCATGCTGGCACTATTAGTTATCAACAACAGAGCTTAAATTTAAACCAGCGGCAGTATAAATTATTGGGCCAGTATCAGGAAACTTATTTATTAGTTGAGCAATCAGATGGTTTATTATTTGTAGACCAGCATGCTGCACATGAGCGTATTTTATACGAAAAATTCACTCAAGATTTTAAACAGCAAAATCAAGTTTCAGTTGAAACTATAAATTTACTATTTCCCGTAGTGTTAAATTTTACACCTGCTGATATTTTAATTTTAATTGAGTGCCAGGATTTACTTAAAACATATGGTTTTTTGATTGAACAATTTGGTGAGCAGCAGATCGTAATTCAGTCTACGCCAGTATTTTTTAAAAATGGTGATATTAAAAATTTACTAGCTGAGTTATTAGTAGCAGCACATGATATTAATAATTTAGAAAAAGAGCTGTTCTGGCAAGAATTAAATAAATTATTTAAAGCTCAAATAGCTTGTAAATCTGCGGTTAAATCTGGTGATATTTTAACTCATGAGCAAATGTATAGTTTGTTAGACGAGCTTGAAAATGTACCTAATCGTTTAACCTGCCCGCATGGACGACCTACTTTATGGTTACTAAATTTAAAAGATTTAGAAAAAAAGTTTAAGCGCGATTATCGCTAATAATTTGAATTTATT